>NZ_JBSVWQ010000003.1:0-108297 GCF_054071215.1 Pseudomonas sp. SDO5522_S412
TCAGTCGACGCATCTATTGACTGATACATCGCCTTCGCGAGCAAGCCCGCTCCCACACTGTGTTGCGGCGATTGTGGCTTTACCCACAATCCCTGTTAACCCACCTGTGGATAACCTGTTCGCGGCTGTCCACACCCCATGCAAATCAAGCCCTCCAGCTCGCTGTACGAAAAATAACCAACCTAACTGACGGTTTTTCCTTGGGTTTTTCTGTGGATAAGGAAAATACCCGGGACAGACTTGCCCCCAAAGTCTGTTGGTGCTTCTGTGGATAAGATGTTCGCTATCCGCTGTAGGCCATATAACGCGTGGCTTACAGTGCGTTGATTAAAATGTAACCAATATCGCTATTCCGGCTGGTTTTTGCTTTCAAAGCCGCGATTTTCCTCGGTTTAAGCCGGTTTTCCACAGATGGCCCAAAGTTGCCCCCAAAGTCTGTTGGCGCTTCTGTGGATAAGGTGTTTGCGTTCCTCTGTAGCCCATGCAGGACGTGGCTTTCAGGCTTTAGGTCAAAAAATGATCAATGTGGGATAAAACCGGTACCTTTGAATAAGTCACGGATTTTATTGGTTTTATTTCGACGGGAAAGCGCAGTTGCCCACAATTGCTGTGGGTGGCTTTGTGGATAAGTTGTTGGGCAATGGCTGGAAGGCAGGAAAGCAGGGGTCTGTCAGAGACCTGGCTGTTTTTTGTACAGTTCAGGTCCCTGTCACTGTATGGCTTACTCGTGGACCGCGACGCCTTTCAGATACGGCGCTGGCGCCGCCCCCAGGTTGCTCAGCATCCGCTCGCTGTACCAGTCCACAAAGTTGACCACACCAAACTCATAAGTCTTGGAGTACGGCCCTGGCTGGTACGCGGTGGAGTTGATGCCACGCTGGTTCTCTTCGGCCAGGCGACGGTCCTGGTCATTGGTGGCGTCCCACACTTTGCGCATGCGCTCGACGTCGTAGTCCACACCCTCCACGGCGTCCTTGTGCACGATCCACTTGGTGGTGACCATGGTTTCCTGGGCACTGATCGGCCACACGGTGAACACAATGATGTGGTCGCCCATGCAGTGGTTCCACGAGTGAGGCAGGTGCAGGATGCGCATCGAGCCCAGGTCCGGGTTCTTGATGCGGCCCATCAGCTTGTTGCAGCCTTGCTTGCCGTCGAGGGTCATCGACACGGTGCCCTTGAGCAGCGGCATGCGCACGATGCGGTTACGCAGGCCGAAGCTGGCGTGGGCGTAAGGGATCTTTTCGGCATCCCAGGCGGCGGCGGAGGCGGCCACGTGGTCCTTGAAGGCCTGGTCGGCCCGCGGGTCGGTAACGTCGTCCCATTCCAGCAGGGTTTTCAACAGTTCCGGGTGCGACGCGTTGCAGTGGTAGCACTCGCGGTTGTTTTCCAGCACCAGCTTCCAGTTGGCTTTTTCAAACAAGGTGGTCTGGATCGCCACCTTGGTGTTCTCCATGTCGTAGGGTTCCATGTAGTGGCTCAAGGTCGACAGGAAGTCGTCGATGGCCGGCGGGTTCTCCGACAGGCTGATAAAGATGTAGCCACCGGCGGTCTTCACATTCACCGGCTTGAGGCCGTATTGCTTCATGTCGAAGTCGGCGCCCATTTCGGTACCGGCGAACAGCAGGCGGCCGTCCAGTTCATAGGTCCACTGGTGGTAATGGCACACCAGCTTGGCGACCTTGCCCTTGTCGCTGGTGCACAGGCGCGAACCGCGGTGGCGGCACACGTTATGGAATGCGTGCACCACACCATCGGCGCCACGGATCACGATGATCGGGTTCTTGCCCACTTGCAGGGTGATGTAGTTGCCCTTGGCGGGGATCTCGCAGGTCATGCCGGCGATCAACCACTCTTTCTGGAAAATTTCCTGCATGTCGATATCGAACAGCCGTTCATCAGAGTAAAACGGCTGCGGCAGCGAAAAGGTCCGCTCGCGTTCTTGCAGCATTTGCGCAGTGGCCTTGCGTGCGGGTTCCAGCGGATCGCCCAAGCTTAAGGTTGCGGTGACGTCCATCGTGTGTGTCCTCATGGCCATTCTGTGTGGCCGGCGAATAGTGGCTAGGTTTTGCAGCAAGGCGTAAAGAAAGCGTCTTTGTTGGGAGCGAGTGTGGGCCCCACAACGGCCAGAACCTTATCCATGAACGACATGGCCCACTCTGTTCCCGACGCGCAACCCCCGTGGTATGGGGGCTGGTCGCGATAAGTATGTGAATGTCGCAGATAGGTAAATGGGTGGTTCTCGTGTTACGCAGAATCGCCACCATAAGGCCGATCACACGGCTATGGAGAACAGCATGTCCAACAGCTTCCTGAACCCGGTAACAACCCAGACCTGGGCCAATGGTCGGCACATCGTCCGTTGCGTCAAAGTCATCCAGGAAACCTGGGACGTGCGCACCTTCTGCTTTATGGCCGACCAGCCGATCCTGTTCTTTTTCAAGCCCGGGCAGTTCGTCACCCTGGAGTTGGAAATCGACGGCCAGCCGATCATGCGTTCGTACACTATTTCCAGTTCGCCGTCGGTGCCTTACAGCTTTTCGGTGACCATCAAGCGCGTGCCGGGCGGCAAGGTATCCAACTGGTTGCATGACACGCTGCACGAAGGCCAGGAGCTGGCGGTGCACGGGCCGGTGGGGCTGTTCAATGCCATCGACTTCCCGAGCCCGAAAGTGCTGTACCTCAGTGGTGGTGTCGGTATTACCCCGGTGATGTCCATGGCGCGCTGGTTCTACGACACCAACGCCAACGTCGACATGACGTTTATCCACAGCGCCCGCTCGCCAAAGGACATCATTTACCACCGCGAGCTGGAGCATATGGCGTCGCGGATTGATAACTTCAGCCTGCACCTGATTTGCGAAAAACACGGCCTGGGTGAGCCCTGGGCCGGTTATCGCGGTTACCTCAACCACAAGATGCTCGAACTGATGGTGCCGGACTTCCTGGAGCGGGAAGTCTTCTGTTGCGGCCCGACGCCTTACATGAACGCGGTAAAGCGCCTGCTGGAAGCCGCCGGCTTCGACATGAGCCACTACCACGAGGAATCCTTTGGCGCGACGCCACCGGAAGCCCGGGCCGACGCGGTGGAGCAAGCCGAACAAGCGGCGGATGCGCCGGAAATCGACCTGGCGGACCTGCATCAGGTGGAATTCATTGCCTCTGGCAAGAGCATCCGCGTGGCACCGGGCGAGACCGTGCACGCAGCGGCGGCCAAGCTTGGCCTGCTGATTCCGAAAGCTTGCGGCATGGGGATCTGTGGGACGTGCAAGGTGCTGAAGCTGGGCGGGGAGGTCGAGATGGACCACAACGGCGGGATCACCGAGGAAGACGAAGCCGAGGGTTACATCCTGTCGTGCTGCAGCGTGCCGAAGGGTGATGTGCGCATCGAGTTCTAATGATCGTTCCCACGCTCCGCGTGGGAATGCCTCCTTGGACGCTCCGCGTCCCGTCCCGCTGTGTGACGCGGAGCGTCACGGGCTGCATTCCCACGCAGAGCGTGGGAACGATCAGTTAGAGGTTATTGGGCATAGATATGCACGACGAAGTGCTGGCCGGATGCTGTCAGTTCATAGACCTTGTCAGTGATCCGCAGTGTCCTCGTCGGTTCGCTGATGGTGTCACCGATTTTCGCGGATTTTCTGAATTCGTCCCAGTCGATGACGGTGGTGCTGATAGTGCCTTCGCCTAGCAAGTTGTTTCCGTAGCGTTGCGCTTCCATGGTGTTGCCCTCTGCTGGATTTCCGTTTCCGGCCGATTATTCGGCTGGCGGTTAGTCCCGAAAGGCGGCCTTTTCCTTCCGGGTTCCAAGAGGCTAGTCAATGAAAACGAAGTTGGTTGCTGTCAGAAATATCAAAAAACAGTCTCGGCCTTTCGCCATTATCTGAGGGGCTGATGCCTACTTCAGGCGCTCATCACTTCCCGAATATCGGCGGCTAATTCTCTTACGCGTTCTTCCTCGGTATCCCACGCGCACATGAACCGCGCGCCGCCTTTACCGATGAAGGTGTAGAAGCGCCAGCCCTTGGCCGTCAGCGCGGCAATTGCCGGTTCCGACAGTTGCAGGAATACGCCGTTGGCCTGGACCGGGAACATCAACTCCACACCCGGGATATCCGCCACCAGGCTGCTGAGCAATTGTGCACAGTGGTTGGCGTGGCGGGCGTGTTTGAGCCAGGCGTCGTTTTCCAGCAGGCCCACCCACGGGGCGGAGAGGAAGCGCATCTTTGAGGCAAGCTGCCCGGCCTGCTTGCAGCGGTAGTCGAAGTCTTCGGCCAGCTTGTGGTTGAAGAACAGGATCGCTTCACCCACGGCCATGCCGTTCTTGGTGCCACCAAAGCACAGCACGTCGACCCCGGCTTTCCAGGTCAGGTCGGCCGGCGAGCAGCCGAGGAATGCGCAGGCGTTGGAGAAGCGTGCGCCGTCCATGTGCAGGTTCAGCCCCAGTTCCTTGCAGGTGACGCTGATGGCGCGGATTTCTTCCGGGGTGTAGACGCTGCCGACTTCGGTGGCCTGGGTCAGGGTCACGACGCGGGGTTTCGGGTAGTGAATGTCCTGGCGCTTGAGGGCGATCTCGCGGATCGACTCCGGGGTCAGCTTGCCGTTTTCGGTGCGGGCAGTGAGCAGCTTGGAGCCGTTGGAGAAAAACTCCGGCGCGCCGCATTCGTCGGTTTCGACGTGGGCGGTTTCCGAGCAGATCACGCTATGGTAGCTCTGGCACAAGGAGGACAGCGCCAGGGAGTTGGCTGCGGTACCGTTGAAGGCGAAGAACACTTCGCAGTCGGTTTCGAACAGTTTGCGGAAACCGTCGGCGGCGCGGTGGGTCCATTCATCATCGCCATAGGCGCGTTGATGGCCCTGGTTGGCGAGTTCCATGGCGGCCCAGGCTTCCGGGCAGATGCCGGAATAGTTGTCGCTGGCGAATTGTTGGCTCTTGTCGGTCATGGCCCAGTCCTGTGGTCGATGTTGGTGCGCACTTTACCCAAGATTGTCGGGCGGGCGCACGCACTGTTAATGCAAAGTCATTGGGGAATTATGCACGGTTCTGAAAGCGTTCCTGTAAGCCGCGTCCGCGATGGCGCCCTGGACCTGCTCAAGTGGCTGGCGCTGCTGAGTATGGTGCTGGACCACCTGCGGTATGTCGGTTTGAGCCTGGACGGGCTGTATGTGCCGGGGCGCCTGGCGTTCCCGTGGTTTTGCCTGGCGATCGCGGCGAATTTGCATCGGGTCAAGGACGCGCCGGTGACGGGGCAGTGGCGCTATCTGGGCTGGTTGCTGCTGTTCAGTGTGATCAGTGAGGTGCCGTACCGGATGTTCATCGACGACGCCGACACGCTGAACGTACTGCCGACCCTGGCGCTGGGTTTGCTGGTTGCCCGGGGATGGCAGCAGAAGACGGTTATTGATCGAGGATTGGCGTTGATCGCGCTGGTTTTGGCGGGGTTGTTTTCGGCGCAGTTGATGTTCGGTTTTTTTGGTGTGCTGCTGCCGTTGGCGATGTTGCTGGTGTTTCGCCGGCCGTGGTATTTCAGCGTGCTGCCGGGTGTGGTGTGCCTGGCTGCCAACCAATGGCAGGTCCTGCTCGACAGCGGCACGCTGGTGGCGATGCTGGGATTGGCGACATGCCTGATTGCGCCGCTGGCCGGATTGGTCTTGTTGCGACATGCCGGGCAGGTATCGCCACCGGCCATGCGGCGCTGGGCGTATGCGCTTTATCCTGCGCATTTCCTGCTGCTGCTACTCCTTCGAAAGATCATCGCCTAACCCCTTGTAGGAGCGAGCTTGCTCGCGAAAAACGTCAACGATTACGAGGGCTGTCTGGATGCGCGCGGCGCCCTCAGGTTTTTCGCGAGCAAGCTCGCTCCTACAAATGCCGGGGGCCATGTCGTAAACGCACCTTTGCGTGGCGTCCATAGGCATTTGACCTCTCTGCGCCAGCCCTACCATCGCATCAAAGGGCCCCTCCGTCGTGCGGCGGCCCCAACAATACGATTGGCGCACCGCCGCCGCTGGGAGAGACGCGATGTTCAGCAAGCAAGACCAGATCCAGGGTTATGACGATGCACTGCTGGCGGCCATGAATGCCGAGGAGCAGCGCCAGGAAGATCATATCGAGCTGATCGCGTCAGAGAACTACACCAGCAAGCGTGTCATGGAAGCCCAGGGCAGCGGCCTCACCAACAAGTACGCCGAAGGTTACCCGGGCAAGCGCTACTACGGCGGCTGCGAACATGTGGACAAGGTTGAAGTGCTGGCCATCGAGCGCGCCAAGCAACTGTTCGGCGCCGACTATGCCAACGTGCAGCCGCACTCCGGTTCGTCCGCCAACAGTGCGGTGTACCTGGCGCTGTTGAACGCCGGCGACACCATCCTCGGCATGAGCCTGGCCCACGGCGGCCACCTGACCCACGGCGCCAAAGTGTCGTCCTCGGGCAAGCTGTACAACGCGGTGCAATACGGCATCGACACCAACACCGGGCTGATCGACTACGACGAAGTCGAGCGCCTGGCCGTGGAGCACAAGCCGAAGATGATCGTGGCGGGTTTTTCCGCCTACTCCAAGACCCTGGATTTCCCGCGCTTTCGCCAGATCGCCGACAAGGTCGGTGCGCTGCTGTTCGTCGACATGGCCCACGTCGCCGGCCTGGTAGCCGCTGGTCTGTACCCGAACCCGCTGCCCTACGCCGATGTGGTCACCACCACCACCCACAAGACCCTGCGCGGTCCACGTGGCGGGTTGATACTGGCCAAGTCCAACGAAGAAATTGAAAAGAAACTCAACTCTGCGGTATTCCCGGGCGCCCAGGGCGGCCCGCTGATGCACGTGATCGCCGGCAAGGCGGTGTGCTTCAAGGAAGCCCAGGAACCAGGTTTCAAGGCCTATCAACAGCAAGTGATCGACAACGCCCAGGCCATGGCCGGCGTGTTTATCAAACGCGGCTACGATGTAGTGTCCGGCGGCACCGATAACCACCTGTTCCTGGTCAGCCTGATCCGTCAGGGCCTCACCGGCAAAGATGCGGACGCCGCCCTCGGTCGCGCTCACATCACCGTCAACAAGAACGCCGTGCCCAACGACCCGCAGTCGCCGTTCGTGACCTCGGGCCTGCGTATCGGCACGCCGGCGGTGACCACACGCGGCTTCAAAGTGACCCAATGCCTGGAGTTGGCCGGCTGGATCTGCGACATCCTCGACAACCTCGGCGACGCCGATGTGGAGGCCAACGTCGCCAAGCATGTGGCCGCCCTGTGCGCTGATTTCCCGGTTTATCGCTGAGCGCGGTTTTGGAGTAATGACTATGCAACGCTACTCGGGCTTCGGCCTCTTCAAGCACTCACTCAGCCACCACGAAAACTGGCAGAAGATGTGGCGCACGCCCACCCCGAAAAAGGTCTACGACGTGGTCATCGTCGGCGGCGGCGGGCATGGTCTGGCGACGGCTTACTACCTGGCCAAGGAGCACGGCATCACCAACGTGGCAGTGGTCGAGAAAGGCTGGCTGGGCGGCGGTAACACCGCGCGCAACACCACCATCGTGCGGTCCAACTACCTGTGGGACGAGTCGGCGCACCTGTACGAACACGCGATGAAACTCTGGGAAGGTTTGTCCCAGGATTTGAACTACAACGTGATGTTCTCCCAGCGTGGCGTCTACAACCTGTGCCACACCCTGCAGGATATCCGTGACTCCGAGCGTCGCGTCAGCGCCAACCGCCTGAACGGTGTGGACGGCGAACTGCTCAACGCCAAACAAGTGGCCGATGAGATTCCGTACCTCGACTGCTCCAAGAACACTCGCTACCCGGTAATGGGCGCCACCGTGCAACGGCGCGGCGGCGTGGCCCGTCACGATGCCGTGGCCTGGGGCTTTGCCCGCGCCGCTGACGCACTGGGCGTGGACCTGATCCAGCAGACCGAAGTGATCGGTTTCCGCAAGGAAAACGGTGTGTGCATCGGCGTGGAAACCAACAAAGGCTTCATCGGCGCCAAGCGCGTCGGCGTGGTGACGGCGGGTAACTCCGGCCACATGGCTTCGCTCGCGGGCTTCCGCCTGCCGATCGAATCCCACCCGCTGCAAGCACTGGTGTCGGAGCCGATCAAACCGATTATCGACAGCGTGATCATGTCCAACGCCGTGCACGGTTACATCAGCCAGTCCGACAAGGGCGACCTGGTGATCGGCGCCGGTATCGACGGCTACAACGGCTATGGCCAGCGCGGCTCGTACCCGGTGATCGAGCACACCATCCAGGCCATCGTCGAGATGTTCCCGGTGCTGTCCCGCGTGCGCATGAACCGCCAGTGGGGCGGCATCGTCGACACCACGCCGGATGCCTGCCCGATCATCTCCAAGACCCCGGTCCCGAACATGTTCTTCAACTGCGGTTGGGGCACCGGTGGTTTTAAAGCGACTCCAGGCTCAGGCAACGTATTTGCCGCCAGCCTGGCCAAGGGTGAAATGCACCCATTGGCAGCTCCATTCTCCATCGACCGTTTCCACAACGGCGCGCTGATCGACGAACACGGCGCTGCGGCCGTCGCCCACTAACAGGAGAAATTCCCTATGTTGCATATCTTCTGTCCTCACTGTGGCGAACTGCGCTCCGAAGAGGAATTCCACGCCTCCGGCCAAGCGCACATCCCGCGCCCACTGGACCCGAACACCTGCACCGACGAGGAGTGGGGCGACTACATGTTCTTCCGCGACAACCCGCGCGGCCTGCACCACGAACTGTGGATTCACGCTGCCGGTTGCCGCCAGTATTTCAACGCGACCCGCGACACCGTGACCTACGAAATTCTTGAAACCTACAAGATAGGCACCAAGCCGCAATTCACCGCCAAGGCTTCTGGAGAGAAGGTATGAGCCAGATCAATCGCCTGTCCAACGGTGGCCGGATCGACCGCAACAAAGCCCTGAGCTTCACCTTCAACGGCCAGAGCTACAAAGGCTTTGAAGGCGACACATTGGCCGCTGCGCTGCTGGCAAACGGCGTCGACATCATCGGTCGCAGCTTCAAGTATTCCCGCCCGCGCGGCATCTTCGCCGCCGGTGCCGAAGAGCCGAACGCGGTGCTGCAGATCGGCGCCACCGAAGCCACGCAAATCCCCAACGTGCGCGCCACGCAACAGGCGCTGTACCAGGGTTTGGTCGCCACCAGCACCAACGGCTGGCCGAGCGTGAACAACGACATGATGGGCATTCTCGGCAAGGTCGGCGGCAAGCTGATGCCGCCGGGTTTCTACTACAAAACCTTCATGTACCCGCAATCGTTCTGGATGACTTACGAGAAGTACATTCGTAAGGCAGCCGGTCTTGGCCGCTCGCCGACCGAGAACGATCCGGACACCTACGACTACATGAACCGTCATTGCGACGTGCTGATTGTGGGCGCGGGCCCTGCCGGCCTGGCGGCTGCGTTGGCGGCTGCCCGCAGTGGCGCCCGGGTGATCATCGCGGACGAACAGGAAGAGTTCGGCGGCTCCTTGCTGGATTCCCGCGAAAGCCTCGATGGCAAGCCGGCGGCTGAATGGGTCGCCAGTGTTATTGCGGAACTGAAATCCCTGCCGGACGTGGTGCTGCTGCCTCGCGCCACCGTCAACGGTTACCACGACCATAACTTCCTGACCATTCACGAGCGCCTCACCGACCACCTCGGTGACCGTGCGCCGATCGGCCAGGTGCGTCAGCGTATCCACCGGGTTCGCGCCAAGCGCGTGGTGTTGGCCACTGGTGCGTGCGAGCGTCCGCTGGTGTACGGCAACAACGACGTACCGGGCAACATGCTGGCGGGAGCGGTCTCCACTTACGTGCGTCGCTACGGCGTGGCACCGGGCAAGAATCTGGTGCTGTCGACCAACAACGATCACGCCTACCGCGTGGCGCTGGACTGGTTCGACGCCGGCCTCAGCGTTGTCGCCGTAGCCGATGCCCGCCACAATCCACGGGGCGCGCTGGTTGAAGAGGCGCGTGCCAAAGGCATTCGCATCCTCACCGGCAGCGCCGTGATCGAGGCCCGTGGCAGCAAGCACGTCACTGGCGCCCGTGTTGCGGCCATCGATGTCAAAGCTCATAAAGTCACCAGCCCCGGCGAGTGGCTGGAGTGCGACCTGGTCGCCAGCTCCGGCGGCTACAGCCCGGTGGTCCACCTGGCCTCGCACCTGGGCGGCAAGCCGACCTGGCGTGAAGACATCCTCGGTTTTGTACCGGGCGAAGCACCGCAGAAACGCGTGTGCGTCGGTGGCATCAATGGCGTCTACGGCCTCGGCGATTCCCTGGCCGACGGTTTTGAAGGTGGCGTGCGCGCTGCCAGCGAAGCCGGGTTTGCGCCGGTGGAAGGTACGCTGCCCAAAGCCTTGAGCCGTCTGGAAGAACCGACCCTGGCGCTGTTCCAGGTACCTCACGAGAAAGCTACCGCACGGGCGCCGAAGCAATTTGTCGACCTGCAGAATGACGTCACCGCGGCCGCCATCGAACTCGCCACCCGCGAGGGTTTCGAGTCGGTGGAGCACGTCAAGCGCTACACCGCACTGGGCTTCGGCACTGACCAGGGCAAGCTCGGCAACGTCAACGGCCTGGCCATCGCGGCCCGTTCGCTGAACGTGACCATCCCGCAGATGGGCACCACCATGTTCCGTCCCAACTACACGCCGGTAACCTTCGGCGCGGTAGCAGGCCGGCACTGTGGGCACATCTTCGAGCCGGTGCGCTACACCGCACTGCAA
Source organism: Pseudomonas sp. SDO5522_S412 (assembly GCF_054071215.1). Lineage (NCBI taxonomy): Bacteria > Pseudomonadati > Pseudomonadota > Gammaproteobacteria > Pseudomonadales > Pseudomonadaceae > Pseudomonas > Pseudomonas sp. SDO5522_S412. The sequence continues at coordinate 10,727 of NZ_JBSVWQ010000003.1, forward strand.
GCCTGGCACGTGAAAAACGGCGCCGAGTTTGAGGACGTCGGCCAGTGGAAACGCCCATGGTATTTCCCGCGCAACGGTGAAGACCTGCACGCCGCAGTGAAGCGCGAATGCCTGGCCGTGCGTGACAGCGTCGGCCTGCTGGACGCGTCCACCCTCGGCAAGATCGACATCCAGGGCCCGGATGCCCGCGAGTTCCTCAACCGCATCTACAGCAACGCCTGGACCAAGCTCGACGTGGGCAAGGCCCGCTACGGCCTGATGTGCAAGGAAGACGGCATGGTCTTCGACGACGGCGTCACCGCTTGTCTGGCCGACAACCACTTCCTGATGACCACCACCACCGGCGGCGCAGCGCGCGTACTGCAGTGGCTGGAAATCTACCAGCAGACCGAATGGCCAGACCTCAAGGTGTACTTCACCTCCGTCACCGATCACTGGGCAACCATGACCTTGTCCGGCCCCAACAGCCGCAAGCTGTTGAGCGAAGTCACCGACATCGACCTGGACAAGGACGGTTTCCCGTTCATGACCTGGAAAGAAGGCCTGGTAGGCGGCGTGCCGGCACGGGTGTTCCGGATTTCGTTTACCGGTGAGCTGTCGTACGAAGTCAACGTGCAGGCCGACTACGCCATGGGCGTGCTCGAGAAAATCGTCGAGGCCGGCAAGCAGTACAACCTGACGCCTTACGGCACCGAGACCATGCACGTGCTGCGGGCCGAGAAGGGTTTCATCATCGTTGGCCAGGATACCGACGGCTCGATGACCCCGGACGACCTGAACATGGGCTGGTGTGTAGGCCGCACCAAACCGTTCTCGTGGCTCGGCTGGCGCGGGATGAATCGCGAGGATTGCGTGCGTGAAGACCGCAAGCAGCTTGTCGGACTCAAGCCGATCGACCCGAACGTGTGGCTGCCGGAAGGCGCGCAGTTGGTGTTCGACGCCAAGCAGACGATCCCGATGAAGATGGTCGGCCACGTCACCTCCAGTTATGCCCATAACTCCCTCGGTTATTCGTTTGCCATGGGCGTGGTGAAGGGCGGCTTGAAGCGCATCGGCGAGCGGGTGTTTGCACCGCTGGCGGATGGCAGCGTGATCGAGGCGGAGATTGTTTCTTCGGTGTTCTTTGATCCTAAAGGCGATCGTCAGAACATCTGACAGACCGAGTCGCCTGCATCGCAGGCAAGCCAGCTCCCACAGTTGGAATGCATTCCCCTGTGGGAGCCGGGCTTGCCCGCGATGAGGCCAGAACAGTCACCGCAAGACCTACAGAATTCAAACAGGTGCTTTATGACAGCAGCCAATGTTTACCAACAACGCCCCACCTCCGGAGCCAAGGCCGAGTCGTCGCTGCACCATGCCGACCTCGCCAGCCTGGTAGGCAAGGGCCGCAAGAATGCCGGCGTGACCGTGCGTGAAAAGAAACTGCTGGGCCACCTGACCATTCGTGGCGATGGCCATGACGCAGCCTTCGCCGCCGGTGTGCACAAAGCCTTGGGTATCGAATTGCCCGGTGCCCTGCAAGTCATCGTCAAGGGCGAGACCAGCCTGCAATGGCTCGGTCCGGATGAGTGGTTGCTGGTAGTGCCAGGCGGTGAGGAATTCGCCGCCGAGCAAAGTTTGCGTGAGGCGCTGGGTGATTTGCATATCCAGGTCGTCAACGTCAGCGGCGGCCAGCAGATTCTCGAACTCAGCGGCCCGAACGTGCGCGATGTACTGATGAAATCCACCAGCTACGACGTGCACCCCAACAGCTTCCCGGTGGGCAAGGCGGTGGGCACGGTGTTTGCCAAGTCGCAATTGGTGATTCGCCATACTGCTGAAGACACCTGGGAGCTGGTGATTCGTCGCAGCTTCTCGGATTACTGGTGGCTGTGGTTGCAGGATGCGGCGGCTGAGTATGGTTTAAGCGTCCAGGCCTGATCGTTCCCACGCTCCGCGTGGGAATGCATCCCGGGACGCTCCGCGTCCCAAGAGCGGACGCAGAGCGTCCATTGCGGCGTTCCCACGCAGAGCGTGGGAACGATCAAGGAGTCACGAATAATGAGCCGCGTACCCGATACATGGATTTTGACCGCCGACTGCCCCAGCGTGCTCGGCACGGTGGACGCGGTCACTCGCTACCTGTTCGAGCAGGGCTGCTACGTCACTGAGCACCACTCCTTCGATGACCGGCTCTCGGGCCGGTTCTTCATCCGCGTGGAGTTCCGCCAGCCCGATGGTTTCGACGAACAAGCCTTCCGCGATGGCCTGGCCACCCGTGGCGAAGCCTTCGGCATGATCTTCGAACTGACCGCGCCGAACTACCGGCCGAAAGTGGTGATCATGGTCTCCAAGGCCGATCACTGCCTCAACGATTTGCTCTACCGCCAGCGCATCGGCCAACTGTCCATGGACGTGGTCGCCGTGGTCTCCAACCACCCCGACCTCAAGCCCCTGGCCGACTGGCACCAGATTCCCTATTACCACTTTCCCCTGGACCCCAACGACAAGCCGTCGCAGGAGCGCCAGGTGTGGCAGGTGATCGAAGAGTCCGGCGCCGAGCTGGTGATCCTTGCGCGCTACATGCAAGTGCTGTCGCCGGAGCTGTGCCGCAAGCTTGACGGTAAAGCCATCAACATCCACCACTCCCTGCTGCCCGGTTTCAAGGGTGCCAAGCCGTATCACCAGGCTTACAACAAGGGGGTGAAACTGGTGGGCGCTACTGCGCATTACATCAATAACGATTTGGACGAAGGCCCGATCATCGCCCAGGGCGTGGAGGTGGTGGACCACAGTCACTATCCGGAAGATTTGATTGCCAAGGGACGGGATATCGAAGGCCTGACCCTGGCCCGGGCCGTGGGGTATCACATTGAGCGGCGGGTGTTCTTGAACGCCAATCGGACAGTGGTGCTCTGATGGACGCCTTCGCGAGCAAGCCCGCTCCCACATTCGACCGCATTTCAAAGGTAGGACTCGGTCAACTGTGGGAGCGGGCTTGCTCGCGAAGAGGCCCTTACTAACAACGCAAAAACAGCATCTGTACCCGAGCACTTAAACGCGCTGCCTGCCTGGGCAACGCGGTTCCATAAAAACAACAGCGAGGTGAAAGCATGTCTGGTAATCGTGGTGTCGTGTATCTCGGCAACGGCAAGGTCGAAGTACAGAAAATCGACTATCCCAAAATGCAGGACCCCCGTGGCAGGAAGATTGAGCACGGCGTCATCCTGCGCGTGGTCTCCACCAACATCTGCGGCTCCGACCAACACATGGTGCGCGGCCGCACCACTGCCCAGACCGGCCTGGTCTTGGGCCACGAAATCACCGGCGAAGTGATCGAGAAGGGCAGCGACGTCGAGAACCTGAAGATCGGCGACCTGGTGTCGGTGCCGTTCAACGTCGCATGCGGCCGTTGCCGTTCCTGCAAAGAGCAGCACACCGGCGTGTGCCTGACCGTCAACCCGGCCCGTGCCGGTGGCGCCTACGGCTATGTCGACATGGGCGACTGGACTGGCGGCCAGGCCGAATACGTGCTGGTGCCTTACGCCGACTTCAACCTGTTGAAACTGCCGGACCGCGACAAGGCCATGGAGAAAATCCGCGACCTGACTTGCCTCTCCGACATCCTGCCCACTGGCTACCACGGCGCAGTCACCGCAGGCGTTGGCCCGGGCAGCACGGTCTACATCGCCGGTGCCGGTCCGGTAGGCCTGGCGGCTGCCGCTTCCGCTCGCCTGCTGGGCGCTGCGGTGGTGATCATCGGTGACGTCAACCCGATCCGCCTGGCCCACGCCAAGGCCCAGGGTTTTGAAATTGCCGACCTGTCGAAAGACACCCCGCTGCACGAACAGATCGCTGCGTTGCTGGGCGAGCCGGAAGTGGATTGCGCCGTCGATGCCGTGGGTTTCGAAGCGCGTGGCCATGGTCATGAAGGGGCCAAGGCAGAGGCTCCGGCCACCGTGCTCAACTCGTTGATGGGCGTGGTGCGGGTGGCTGGCAAAATCGGTATTCCGGGCCTGTACGTCACCGAAGACCCGGGTGCCGTGGATGCCGCTGCAAAAATGGGCAGCCTGAGCATTCGTTTCGGCCTGGGCTGGGCCAAGTCCCACAGCTTCCACACCGGGCAAACCCCAGTGATGAAGTACAACCGCCAGTTGATGCAGGCGATCATGTGGGACCGTATCAACATTGCCGACATCGTCGGTGTGGAAGTCATCAGCCTGGATGACGCGCCACGCGGGTACGGCGAGTTCGATGCGGGCGTGCCGAAGAAGTTTGTGATTGATCCGCACAAGTTGTTCAGCGCGGCTTAAATCGCGGGCAAATAAAAAGGCGACCTCAGGGTCGCCTTTTTTGCATCTGCGGTTGGGTGGGAGAATCAGCGAATCGCCAAAGCCCCCTGATACACCGTTGGCCCCGTCGGCTGCTTGCTCACCGAGCCGCCCTTGGTTTCCGAGCTGACCATCAATGTCACCGGCTTGCTGATCGACTCCTGCTGGCGAGGGTTGATGCCGATAATGCCTTTGCCGTCTTCCGGCAACAGGCCCAGTGACACCGGCGTACCGTCAGCCGGGACAGCCCACAGTTCCAGGCTTTGGTCCGGGGCCGGTGCCGTGGCGGCAATCGGCTGCACTTCGAGGTAATCCTTGTGGGCCACGATCTGCGTGGCCGGTTGCTGGGTGGTGTTCACCAGCAGCGCGGCAGCCTTGACGCTGTCCTGGGTGTAGAGGGCGCCGCCGACGCCTGCCACTATCACCAAACAGGCGCCGACGAACAGGCGTGGGCGGTTCCAGAATGAAGGCTTGTGCTCAATCACTTGGGGGTTGATCGCAGTCATTAGGCTCTTCCTGACATGTTTTGTAGTCTTTAATGGACCCGGTTAACGGCGATCGGTTCCTCATCCGTCGTATTGAGCCTCGGATCAGAGTGATGCCAATTGGCCCTGATACAGCACCGGCCCGGTGGGTTGTCCGGTCGGCGAGCCCCCCTGAGGCTCAAGGCTCACTGCCAGGGTCAGCGGCGCCGTCAGCAGCGCCTGGTGTTCTTTGCTCAACTGGATTCGGCCGTTACCCGACACCGGCAACAACCCCAGGGAGATGGGTTTGCCGCCTGCCGGGATTGCCCACAGTTCCAACGCGCGGGCCGGCTCCACGGCCGCCAGGGTCAGCGGTTCCACTTGCAGGTGATCCGCGTAGGCCTGGATCTTCAGCGCCGGCTGCTGATCAGCCGCCACCAGCGTGGCGTTGTACTCCACCCCAAGATCGCGCTGGTACAACACACCCACCAATACCGCGATCACCACCCCGCACGCCGCTACCAGCAAGCGCAGGTTCATCCAGAACGGTTTCTTCGCCGGCATATGCAGCACTTCCGGCTCAATGCGCGCCTTGATCCCTTCCCATACGTGGTCCGGCACCGGCCGTTCAGGCAGCGGCCCGGTGAGGCTGGCGAGGGCATCCTGCCAGTGCCCGAGTTCGACGCGCAGCGCCGCGTCATCCCGCAGCAGCGCTTCAAAGCGCCGGCGGGCGGTGGCAGGCATCAGCCCGATGGCGTAGTCAGCCGCCAGGGCGCGGCGCAGGGCGGTGGTCTGGTAGTTCATGATTCAAGGCACCTGCGCAAGCGCTCCATGCCGCGGCGAATCCAGGATTTGACCGAGCCCAGGGGCGCGGCCAGATGTTCGGCCAATTCCGAGCACGACAAGCCCTGGAAGTAAGCCACGGTGATCGATTGACGCTGCATGCCTTCGAGGCTGTCGAGGCAGCGGTTCAGGGCGAGGGCTTCACGCTCGCTGTCGAGCTGTTCATGGGCGCTGGGGCTTTCGTCGGCCGTGGCGTCCTCCTGGCCTTCGTTCAAGGGTTGTTCGCGGTGTTTGCGCAACTGGTCGATCGCCAGGTTGCGGGTGATATTGACCATCCAGGTCATGGGCGCCGACAGATGGGCCTCATAGCGTGAGGCGTTGTACCAGATGCGCACGAAGCTTTCCTGCAACACCTCCTCGGCCAGATCCTTGCGACCCATGAAACGCAAGGCAACACCATGCAAACGCGGGGAAACGCTGCGATAGAGCGTTTCGAACGCCTGGCGATTACCCAGTGAACACTGGGCCAGCAATTGCCGTAGCTGATCTGCATCGTGGGTCGAAATAGGGCTTCTCCAGGCGCTTGCAACAGGGCGATGGGACGGCGCACGGTAAAGAGGGCAGGCTGAGGTTAGTCCAGCTTGGGCATTCATTCCATCTACCTCCGTGCGGCTCGTGGTGGATATACGCAGCGCAAGGCGCATCGGATGCAGTGGTTTTCTGAACTAATCTGCAGGGAGGGAACAATCCTTCGGCGTACCCAGTCAAACTCCTGCTTTTTGCGCTTACTTTCAGAGGTTGTCTTGATGAAGATTTCACGCGGTTTTGCCCTGTCCTGCCTGTTGACCGTGGCGGCCAGCCCGGTATTTGCGGCAGGTTTCAGCCTCGGCGACGTGGCCAATGCCGTGTCCGGTGCACAAGGTGGCGACAAGGCAGCAGCGGCTGCACCCACTTCACAGACCGCTGGTCTGCTGCAGGCACTGACCTCGCAATTGAACGTGACCCCTGAGCAGGCCGTTGGTGGTACCGGCGCAATGCTGGGCCTGGCCAAGAATAAATTGGGCGGCGGTGATTACTCGCAACTGACCAAAAGCGTACCGGGCCTGGACAAGCTCTCCGGCAGCAACTCCCTGGGCAGCCTCGGCGCCCTGAGCGGCATGCTCGGCCAGAGCGGCGGCAGCAAGACCTCGGGCCTGGACGGCGTGTTGGGTAACGTGAAGAACACCAACGACCTGAACACCGCGTTCAGCGCGCTGGGCATGGACAGTGGAATGGTTGGCCAGTTTGCGCCGGTTATCCTGAAATACCTGGGCGGCCAGGGCGCCAGCGAATCGGTGCTGGGCAAACTGGCTTCGGCCTGGGGCACTGGCGGCTAAGGCCGCTCCGCGCGCAGTTGGGCGATGCGCGCATCCTTCTCCATCCAGAGCTGGTTGACCCAGTTCTGGACGGTCTGGCGAAACGCCGGATCGTTCTCGTAATCCCCCTGCCACAACGCCGGATCCAGCTCTCGGGTACGGATATCCACGATCACCTTCGGCACTGCGCCACTGATCAAGTCCCAGAAGCCGGGAATGTTTTCCTGTGGATAAACCACGGTGACGTCGAGCACCGCATCCAGCTGTTCACCCAACGCAGCGAGCACGAACGCCACGCCACCCGCCTTGGGCTTGAGCAGGCGCTCGAAGGGTGAAGCCTGCTGTTTGCGCTTGGCCGGGGTGAACCGCGTGCCTTCCAGGTAATTCACCACGGTGACCGGCTGGCGCTTGAACAACTCGCAGGCCTCTTTGGTGATCTTCAGGTCCTGGCCTGCCAGTTCCGGGTGTTTGGCCAGGAATGCCTTGCTGTAGCGCTTCATGAACGGGTAATCCAGCGCCCACCAGGCCAGGCCCAGGAAGGGTACCCAGATCAGTTCCTTTTTCAGGAAGAACTTGAAGAACGGCGTGCGCCGGTTGAGGGCCTGGATCAGTGCGGGGATGTCGACCCAGGATTGATGGTTGCTGATCACCAGGTAAGAAGTGTCACCCCGCAGGTCGCCGCCGCCGCGAATGTCCCATTGGGTAGGGATGCACAGGGCGAAGATCAGCTTGTCGATCTCGGCCCAGGTTTCGGCGATCCACATGACGGCCCAGGAGGCATAGTCACGAAAGCGACCGGGGGCCACCAGCTTGAGCAGGGCAAACACCATCAGCGGCCCGAACAGCACCAGGGTGTTGAGCAACAGCAGCAATGTGACGAAACAGCCGGTGAGCAGGCGGCGCATAAGTAACTCTTGGAATCATTTTTGGCCCGCCATGATAAGCAGCTTGGGCCTGGAGACCAAATCGCAAATAAGCTTACGAATGTTTCACAGCGGGCTGGGTATGCTCTGTGATCTAACTAAGCAGCGAATTTGCAGTCTAGAATTGGCCCACTTATTTCAAGGAAACCTCCTACGTGAAATCCATCCTTGCCCTGCTAACGCTGGTGGCCTTGCCTGTCATGGCCGCCGAGCCGACCCTTTATGGTCGCTACGAATACATCCAACTGCCGGAAATCGGTGAGACCTTCAAGGCCAAGATGGACACCGGCGCGCTGACCGCCTCGCTGTCGGCCCGGGACATCGAGACCTTCACCCGTGATGGCGACGACTGGGTACGCTTCCGCCTCGGCGGCAAGGACGCCACCAACAAGGTGTACGAGCACAAGGTTTCGCGCATCAGCAAAATCAAGAGCCGCGCCGACGAAGATGACGACAAGGACGAAGCCACCGTGGCCAAGCGCCCGGTGATCGACCTGGAAATGTGCCTGGGCAACGTCAAGCGCACCGTCGAGGTCAACCTCACCGACCGCAGCAGCTTCAACTACCCGCTGCTGATCGGCGCCAAGGCCCTGCGTGAATTCGGCGCTGCGGTAAACCCGGCCCGCCGTTACACTGCGGACAAACCGGACTGCTGACGGAACACCATGGCGCATATCCTGATTGTCGAAGACGAAGCGGCTATCGCCGACACGCTGATTTTCGCCCTGCAAGGCGAGGGCTTCACCACCACCTGGTTGAGCCTCGGCCAGGCGGCGCTGGCCCATCAGCGGCAAACCCCGGCGGACCTGGTCATCCTCGACATCGGCCTGCCGGACATCACCGGCTTCGAAACCTGCAAGCAACTGCGGCGTTTCAGCGAAGTACCGGTGATGTTCCTCAGCGCCCGGGACGGTGAGATCGACCGCGTGGTGGGTCTTGAGATCGGCGCTGACGACTATGTAGTCAAGCCGTTCAGCCCGCGGGAAGTGGCAGCGCGGGTACGGGCCATTCTCAAGCGCGTGGGCCCCGGTGCTGCTCCGGCGGTGTTCCAGGTGGACCTGGAGCGCATGCAGATCAGTTATCGCGGCCAGCCCCTGAGCCTCACTCGCCATGAATTTCGTCTGCTGCACAGCCTTTTGGAGCAACCCGAGCGGGTGTTCAGCCGCGAGCAACTGCTGGATGCGGTGGGCGTGGCGGCGGACGCAGGCTACGAGCGCAATATCGACAGCCATATCAAAAGCGTGCGCAGCAAATTGCGCGCGGTGGCGCCCGAGGCTGAGCCCATCCAGACCCATCGCGGCCTTGGCTACAGCTACAGCCCGGGCAACAGCTGATGCGCCTGGGGATCCGGTTCTTCCTGGTGTACGCATTGTTTATCGGCCTGACAGGCTACTTCGTACTCAGCACCGTGATGAAGGAAATCCGCCCCGGCGTGCGCCAGTCCACCGAAGAAACCCTGGTGGACACCGCCAACCTGCTGGCGGAAATCCTGCGCGACGATGTGAAGAACGGCACCCTCGGCCAGAGCCACTGGCCCGAACTGCTCAAGGCCTACGGTGAGCGTCAGCCCGGCGCGAATATCTGGGGCCTGCCGAAAAACCAGGTCAATCACCGCATCTACGTCACCGACGCCAAGGGCATTGTGCTGCTGGACTCCAGCGGCGAGGCCGTAGGCGAGGATTACTCGAAGTGGAATGACGTGTACCTGACCCTGCGCGGCGAATACGGTGCGCGCTCGACCCGCAGCGAACTGAACGACCCTGCCTCATCGGTGATGCACGTCGGCGCGCCGATCCGCGATAGCGGGCAGATCATCGGCGTGGTCACTGTGGCCAAGCCCAACAGTTCACTGCAACCCTATGTGGACCGCACCGAAGACCGGCTGCTGTGGTACGGCGCCGGGCTGGTCGCCCTGGGCTTGCTGTTTGGTGCGCTGTTGTCGTGGTGGTTGAGTGTCGCACTGCGCCGGCTGACGGCGTACGCCCAGGCGGTGAGTGAAGGCCGGCGTGCCGAGTTGCCGCACTATCGCGGTGGTGAACTGGAGCAGTTGTCCACCGCCGTGGAACACATGCGCACCCAGCTGGAAGGCAAGGCGTACGTGGAACGTTATGTGCACACCCTGACCCACGAATTGAAAAGCCCGCTGGCGGCGATTCGTGGTGCGGCGGAACTGTTGCAGGGTGACATGTCCCGTGACCAGCAGCAGCGTTTCGTGAGTAATATCGACAGCGAAAGTGCGCGCTTGCAGCAGTTGATCGAGCGCCTGCTGAACCTGGCGCAGGTGGAGCAGCGCCAGGGCCTTGAGGACCAGGCCAGCCTGTCGTTGGCGGCGCTGGTGGACGAAGTGCTCAGGGCTCAATGTGCGCGCATTGAAGGCGCCGGGTTGCAGGTCGAGCAGGCGATTGACGCGGATCTGCAGGTGTACGGCGAGCCGTTCCTGCTGCGCCAGGCACTGGGTAACCTGCTGGAAAACGCGCTGGATTTCACACCGCCCGGTGGCACATTGCGGTTCAGCGCCAAGGCCTTGGATGACGGGATCGAATTCACCCTGTTCAACCAGGCCGACGCCATTCCCGAGTACGCGTTGCCGCGCCTGAGCGAGCGCTTCTATTCCCTGCCGCGCCCGGCCAGTGGGCGCAAGAGCACCGGCCTTGGGCTGAATTTTGTCGAAGAGGTGATGAAGCTGCACGGCGGCTCACTGCAGATCGGCAACGTGCCCGGCGGCGTGCAGGTAAAACTGCATCTCCACACAGTCTCCACATTCCCTTCATAAATCCCCCTTAAGCGCCCGCCAGACTCTCCCCCATCAAAACAGGGAGAGCTTCATGAACCGCAATCTGCTTTTCAAATTGGGCGCCATCGCGCTGCTGATCGTGCTGTTGTTGATTCCGTTGCTGATGATCCACGGGGTGATTACCGACCGTCAGCAACTGCGCGACGACGTCTTGCAGGATATCGCCCGCAGTTCCAGCTACAGCCAGCGCCTCAATGGCCCGGTGCTGGTGGTGCCTTATCGCAAGACCGTCCGGGAGTGGAAGCTCAATGAAAAGCTCAACGAACGCTACGAAGAAACCCGCGAGGTGCGTGGTCATCTGTATTTCCTGCCGGAGCAATTTGCCCTCGACGGGCAGGTGCAAACCGAAGTGCGCGCACGGGGCATCTACCAGGCGCGGTTGTTCCACGCCGACAGCCGTATCAGTGGGCGGTTTGTGTTGCCGGAGCAGTGGGGCATCACGGAAAACTTTGCCGATTACCGCTTTGAGCCGGCGTATCTGGCAGTGGGTATCAGCGACATTCGCGGCATCGAAAATGCGTTGAAGCTGGAGCTGGGCGGCCAGCAACTGGCGTTTTCCCCGGGCACTCAAGTGGCTTGGCTGGGGGAGGGTGTGCACGTGATGCTGCCCGAGCAGGACAGCCACAATCCGTCACCTTTTGACTTCGCCTTTGACCTGCGCCTGCAAGGCACCGAGCATTTGCAAGTGGTGCCGGCGGGCAAGACCAGCCAGGTCAAGCTCGCGTCCAACTGGCCGCACCCGAGCTTTATCGGCAACTTCCTGCCGACCCAGCGCGAGGTTACCGCCCAAGGCTTCAGCGCCAATTGGCAGACCACATTCTTTTCCACCAACCTGGAAGAAGCACTGCGCGGTTGCCTGGCCGAGCGCGGCTGTGACGACTTCAACAGCCGCAGCTTCGGCGTAAGCTTTATCGACCCGGTGGACCAGTACCTCAAGAGCGATCGGGCGATCAAATATGCGCTGCTGTTCATTGCCCTGACGTTTGCCGGTTTCTTCCTGTTCGAGGTGCTCAAGAGCCTGGCGGTGCACCCGATCCAGTACGCGTTGGTGGGGGTTGCCCTGGCGTTTTTCTATTTGCTGTTGTTGTCATTGTCCGAGCACATCGGGTTTGGCCCGGCGTACCTGATATCGGCGGCGGCCTGTGTGTTTCTGATCGGGTTTTACGTCTGCCATGTGCTGCGCAGTGTCGCCCATGGCCTGGGGTTTTCAGCAGGGTTGGCGGCGTTGTATGGCTTGCTGTACGGGTTGCTGAGTGCCGAGGATTACGCGTTGTTGATGGGCTCGTTGCTGCTGTTCGGGTTGCTGGGCACGGTGATGGTGCTGACCCGCAAGCTGGATTGGTATGGGGTGGGCAAACGCAAGGAGGTGGGTGATGAGTAGGTCGTTGGGGTTGCGGGAAGATCAGCAAGAGGGCGCGCAGTTAGTGGTGAGGATTAACGCGCTATTCCCTTTGGCCCGGGAGCTTTTTGTGGCGAGGGAGCTTGCTCCCGCTGGGCTGCGCAGCGGCCCCAAAAATCTTGGGAGCGCTTCGCACTCCAGCGGGAGCAAGCTCCCTCACCACAAAAGAACCCTTGCAGCAGGTTAGGCCGGTGGCTGGGTCTGGAGCATCGACGGCCGCTGACTCACCTCGGCATACCACGCCGCCAGCTTCGGATGGCTCGACCGCCACTGCATGTCCGGGTGGCGGAAGTCCAGGTAAGCCAGTGCACACGCCACGCTGATCGCGGCCACGTCAAACGGCCCGGCCAGTTCGGCGATGGCGTCCTGTTCGAGCATGTCGAGGGCGCGGCGGATCTTGTCGCGCTGGCCTTCCAGCCACAGGTCCCAATGTTTTTCCTCGGGGCGCATGGCGGTTTCATAACGCACCAGTACGGCGGCATCCATGATGCCGTCGGCGGTCGAGGCCAGGGTCAGGCGCCGCCAGCGGGCCGGGCCGTTCCGGGGGATCAGTGGAGTCCCGGTGTGTTGGTAGTCGAGGTAATCGAGGATCACCCGGCTGTCGTGCAGCGCATTGCCGTCGGCCAGGCGCAGGGCGGGGATCTTGCCCAGCGCGTTGTCCTGGATCACGTCGGCGTCAGGCTTGACAGGCGTCGGCACGCAGGCGTGCAAGGTCACGCGGTCCAGTTGACCGGTCTCGTGCAACAACACCCGTACTTTGCGCACAAACGGCGAGGCAGAGTTGTGGAACAACGTCATGTTGGGGGTGGACATGGGCATTCCTCGGAAAAGGGCAGCGCTAATCTATCTCAACGCTTGAGCAACGCCCAGCTACCTATGGCGGCAGGAATGCCCAGCCCCACCCAGCTCAGCGAATCCCACAAGCCGTCCCCCAGCAATGCCGCAAACAATCCGGCAGCACTCAACAACCCGATGGCCAGCGGAATGCCGAATACCTTCCAGAAACTCGATTGCCTCGGCTTCATGACTTGGCCGCCTTGCGCCGCACCAGCCACAGGTACACGCCACTGCCCAGGACGATGATGGTCAGCACATCCAGCACCGCCCACAGGATCTTCATCGGCATGCCGCCGTAGTCACCGAAGTGCAGCGGCTGGGACATGCCCATGGCGTCCATGTACCACGGCCGTTCGGCGATGGCGGTGACGTGCAGGTTGCTGGCGTCGATCAATACCGGCGTCAGCAGGTGTGAAGTCAGGTGGGTGCAGCCTTTCATGAACACCGCGTAGTGATGCTCGCTGGAGAAACGCGTGCCGGGGAACGCGATAAAGTCCGGCTCCATCCCGGGCGCGGCCTTGGCGGCAATCGTCAGCAGGTCGGTGGCGGGGGCGCGCAGGGTCAGCGGCGGGGCGTTTTTGTAAGGCTCGATCATTGCGCTGAGGCTGTCGGTGCGCCACGCGGCGATGATCAGGTCGGCGCAGGCGCTGATCACGCCGGTCACGCCCACTACCAGCGCCCAGGTCAGGGTGACCACGCCGATCAGGTTGTGCAGGTCGAGCCAGCGCAGGCGCGTGGATTTGTCCTGGCGCACGGTGGCGAATTTCAGCCGGCGCATGAACGGCAGGTACAACACCGTGCCGGAGATGATCGCCAGCACAAACAGAATGCCCATGAACGCCAGCAGCAACTTGCCCGGCAGCCCGGCGAACATATCGACGTGCAGGCGCAGCAGGAACATCGTCAGCCCGCCGTTGGCCGAAGGCGTTTCCACGGCCTCGCCGGTGCGGGCGTCGAGCATGAAGGTGTGGGAGGAATTGGGTTCGGTGCCGGCGGTGGCGGCCATGATCGCGATCACGCCGTTCTTGTCGTCTTCGTCCCAGGCCAGGTATTGCATGGCTTCGCCGGGGCGATGGGCCTGGGCTTTGGCAACAAGCTGTTCGAGGTTCAGCTGTGGGGTATCGGCGGGCATCTGTGCCAGCTCGGGTTCGTTGCCCAGCAGGTGGTCGATCTCGTGGTGAAAGATCAACGGCAGGCCGGTGAGGGCGAGCAGCAGCAGGAATACGGTGCAGACGAGGCTGGTCCAGGTGTGGATGAAGGACCAGCGGCGGATGGTTTTGCTTTTCATTTTCTAGCCTTCAGACACACCGAAGCCGCCCACGGGGGCGGCCCGGTTGTTAACTCAGCCGATTACCACTGGTAGGTGGCACTGGCGACGACGCTGCGTTGGTCGCCGTAGTAGCAGTAGGAAGCATCGCAGGTGGAAATGTAGTCCTTGTCGAACAGGTTGGTGGCATTCAGTTTCACCGAAGCCCCCTTGAGGCTGTTGTCCAGGCGGCCGAGGTCGTAATGCACGGAGGCATCGAACACGGTGTAGGCATTGGCCTTGCCCAGCCAGGTGTTGCCCTGGTCGCCATAGGTATTGCCGGTGTAGCGGGCACCCGCGCCAATGCCGAAACCGTCGAGCACACCGGCGTGCCAGGTGTAGTCGGTCCACAGTGAGGCTTGCTGGTTTGGCATCAGTTGCAGGCGGTTGCCTTTGTATTGGCCTTTTTGCACTTCGGATTTGGCCAGGGTGTATGCAGCGATGACCTTAAGGTTCTCGGTCACGTCAGAGACGGCTTCCAATTCCAGGCCCTTGACCTTCACTTCGCCGGTCTGGTTGGTGATCGACTGGCCACCGGCGCCGAAGCTGGTAACCAGCACGTTCTTTTGGGTCAGGTCGTACACCGCGGCGCTCAGCAGGGTATTTGAGCCGGGTGGCTGGTACTTGACCCCCAGCTCCCATTGCTTGCCCTCGGTGGGTTTGTACGACTCGGTTGGCGAGACGCTGGCGTTACTCGCTGGCTGGAACGATTCGGCGTAGGAGAGGTACGGAACGAAGCCCGAATCGAACACATAGCTCAGCGCGGCGTTGCCACTGAAGTTCTTGCTGCGGTCGGTATTGGTTGCATCGTTTTTGTTGAAGTAGGTGGTGCCTTGGTGCACCCAGTCTTCACGCCCGCCGAGGGTCAGGCGCCACTTGTCCAGGGCCATCTGGTCCTGGGCGTAAAGGCCAGTCTGGATGGTTTTCTGGTTGTAGTCGTAATAAGCGGTGGAGCGCGCCGGACGCACCACCGGCTTGGTGTTGACGGGGTTGTAGAGGTTGACTGTGCCGCCGTCACCGAAGATCGACAGGTACGAGGTGTCGGTGCGCTGGTGATCCAGGCCGAGCAACAGCGTGTGGGTGATATCACCGGTGGCGAAGTCAGCCTGGAAATTGTTGTCGACGGCGAACTGGCCGATGTTTTCGTCGACGTTGGTCGACCCGCGGCTGGTATTGCCCTCGGCATCAATGGTCGAGTAACCGTAGGAACCCACGGTCAGTTGCTGGAAAGCCAGCTCCGACTTGGTGTAACGCAGGTTCTGCTTGAACTGCCAGGTATCGTTGAAGCGATGCTCGAAGGCGTAGCCCAGCGCGTAGTAGGTGCGGTCGTAGTACTCGTAGTCCGGGTCGCCGAGGTTCTTGTGATGAGAGATGTCCCCCAGCGGCGATTTGATCTTGGTGCCGACAATGGGCAGGAACTGACTGGTGGCGCCGGTATCGTCGCGGGTGAACTGCGACAGGAACGTCAGCTTGGTGTCGGTATCAATATTCCAGGTCAGGCTGGGCGCGATGTTGTAGCGCTTGTTGTCGATGTGATCGACCTGGGTGCCGGCGTCGCGCACCACACCGCTGAGGCCGTAGAGAAACTGGCCTTCATCATCGATCTTGCCGGTGCTGGCGAAGTTGATCTGGCGGTAGTTGTCGCTGCCGTACTGCACCTGGATGGCATTGCTCGATTCAGCGCTGGGGCGGCGGCTGACCATATCCAGCAGGCCACCCGGTGGCGTCTGGCCGTAGACCGACGAGGCCGGCCCACGCAGCAGCGCAAGGCGGTCGAGGTTCCAGGTTTCGGCTTTCGGGTTGGCATACACGCCGCGTGGCAGCGGCAATCCGTCGAGGAACTGGGTGGGTTCGAAGCCGCGTACACGCATCCAGTCGTAGCGGGTGTCACTGCCGTAGCTGGCGGACACGATACCGGGCATGTATTTGACGGCGTCATCCAGGTTCTGGACGTTGCGGTCCTGCATTTGCTGGCGAGTGGCGACGGAGATCGAACGCGGGGCTTCGACCAGTGCGGTATCGGTCTTGGTGCCGGCAGCGGTGCGGGTCGCCAGGTAACCATCAACCGGCCCCCATGCGCTTTCCGCGTCGGCCTGGCCGGTAATGCTGGTCTCCGGCAATGCCACGACCCCATCCGGGATCGCTACCAGGCTGAACGTGCCTGCACTGCTTTGCTCCAGTTGCAGCCCGGTCCCGCGCAACGCTTCACGCAATGCGCCTTGTGCATCGAATTGCCCTTTTACCGGCGCGGAAGTCTTGCCCGCTGCCAACCCCGGGTTCAGCGTCAGCGCCAAACCGGCCTGGCTGGCGATCTGGTTCAGGGTGGTGGCCAGCGACGCTGCCGGCAGATTGTAGGCGCGCACACTGGACGCTTGTTCGGCGGCGAGCAACTGGGTGCTGGCCAGCGGGGCGCTGAGGGCAATGGCCACGGCCAACAGGCTGGGGCGCAACAAGGTGTCTAGCGTGCGGGACATAGGGCGGCTCCTGAATGGAAATATTTCTCAATTGCCTATGTGCCGAGCGAGATGCAAAAAGTGATAGGGCTCGATGAAAATAATTTCGATTAGTGGGTGAGTGCTGTTTTTGAGGGCCTCATCGCAGGCAAGTCAGCTCCCACAGGGGAACGCATTCCACCTGTGGGAGCTGGCTTGCCTGCGATGACAATGGCCTATGCACCACAGGAGCCTACGGCTTGGGCGCCACCGTCACCCACCACGGCGTGTGTTGTTGAATCTGCACCGGCAAGGTCGGCAGCAGCGCGTTCAGTGCCAGGTTGGTGTCGTGCAGCGGGAAGCTGCCGGTGATCCGCAAGTCTGCCACTTGTTTATCCACACCCAGGTAGCCGGTGCGGTAGCGGCTCAGTTCCTCAACCACGTCGCCAAGGCGCGCGTTGTCCACCACCAGCATGCCGCGCGTCCAGGCGTCGGTGCCGGGGCTGACGGCAAGCATCGGGCCGAGGCTGTCGCGGCGCATCAGCACTTGCTGGCCTTCCTTGAAGAT
Organism: Pseudomonas sp. SDO5522_S412; assembly: GCF_054071215.1. Classification (NCBI taxonomy): domain Bacteria; kingdom Pseudomonadati; phylum Pseudomonadota; class Gammaproteobacteria; order Pseudomonadales; family Pseudomonadaceae; genus Pseudomonas; species Pseudomonas sp. SDO5522_S412. Next base: position 27,898 of record NZ_JBSVWQ010000003.1, read on the forward strand.
CTGCTCTTGATGCAGCGCTTCAGGCTGTGCGCCGACGGCAGACTGCAACACGCTGAGGCGGGTGCCATCTTCCTCGCGCTTGACGATAAACCGCGTGCCCAGGGCGCGCAGGCTGCCTTCGCGGGTTTCAACAAAAAACGGACGGGCGTCGTTGTGGCCGGTTTCGACAAGGATCTCGCCTTCCTGCAATACGATCAGCCGACGTTTCTCGTCAAAGCGCACGTCAATGGCGCTGTGGGTGTTGAGGTTGATCACGGTGCCATCCGCCAGCTTCAGGGTGCGCTGTTCACCGGTGGCGGTGCGCTGGTCTGCCAGCCAATAGTTGAGCGGCACGTAGCGCTGGCCGACGAACAATGCCAGGCCGCACACCAGCACCACACTGGCCAGGCCGCTGCCGAGCTTGCGCACGCGGCGGCGAATGCCTTCGCGCGACTGCAGCAATGCCGCACGGGCCGGGCCCGAGGCCACACTGAAACGCTGATCGAGCATGCCCAACTGGCGCCAGGCGCGGGCGTGTTCTTCGTTGCTGGCCAGCCATTTGGCGAATTCTTCCTGCTCCACGGCACTGCCGTCGCCCGAACCGAGGGACAGTTGCCAGGCAATGGCCGCGTCGAGCACCCGCGCCGACACCGGCTTGGAACTGACCGGGCTCACAGCGGCTCGCCATACAGGGCGATGTAGCACTGGCGGATACCCTGGGCCAGGTATTGCCGCACCCGCGGCACGGAAACCCCCAGGCGCTGGGCGATTTCGGCGTGGCCCATGCCGTCGAGGCGGTTGTAGAGGAAGGCCGCGCGGGCCTTGCTCGAGAGTTTGCCCAGCAGGCGGTCGATGGCCTTGAGGTCTTCGAGGATCAGTTGCTGTTCTTCCGGGGACGGGTGCTCGCTTTCCGGGATCAGCATCAGTTCGGTGAGGTAAGCCTGTTCCAGCGCGGCGCGGCGGAAATAATCGAACAGCAGGCCCTTGGCGATGGCCACCAGAAACGCCCGCGGCTCGCGGGGTTCACGCAGTTCTTCACGGCCCAGCAGGCGCATGAAGGTGTCCTGGCTGAGGTCTTCGGCGCGGCTGGGGCAGGCCACGTTGCGTCGCAGCCACGCCAACAGCCAGCTGCGATGGTCGCGGTACAACGCGCCAACAAGCTCACTGTGGGGACTTTGGATTGACGACAAGGCGACACCGATCGGAAAGTTTAAACTAACGAGAATTATTCGCGATTGTGGCAGAGGTGTAAGGCGGGTGCAATTGGCGTTGGTCGGGCGGCGGCGTAATGCTATCTATCATGGTGATGCCGCTTACTGTGGCGAGGGACCTTGCTCCCGCTCGGCTGCGCAGCAGTCGTAATCCAGGCAGTGCATTTATTCAGTTGGAAATGGGTTGGCTGATTTGGGGGCGCTTCGCACCCCAGCGAGAGCGAGCTCCCTCGCCACCATTAGAATGAGGGCGCTTGCTTGCGGCGTTTCCATTGGCCCAGGCGCTGTTGTAACGCGTGCGGGCTGTCGATCTGCTGCTGCCGTGCGCGGCTGAACAAAATCAGCATCAGTTCCGCCGTTGCCAGCGCATCCGCACTGGCATGGTGACGCTCGCCCACTTGCAGCTTGAAATGCGTGATCCAGTCATCCAGCCCGGCTTCGCGGATGTTGGCGTCGGGGCACAGCAGCGGGGCGATGTCAGCCACGTCCAGGAACGGGTGGTTCAAGCGATAGCCCAGGCTGTCCTTGAGTGCCCGGCACAGCATGTGTTGATCGAAGGGCGCATGAAACGCCAGCAGCGGGCTGTCGCCGACAAACTCCATGAAGTCCATCAGCGCTTCTGCCGGGTCACTGCCCGCTGCAATGGCGCTGGGCCCCAGGCCATGGATCAGCACGCTGGGGTTGAGCTTGGTCTCGGCCCGGTGCAGGGTGCGTTCGAACAATTGCGAGAAGTCCACTGCGCCGTCCTCGATCACCACGGCGCCAATGGAAAGCACCTGGTCACGATTGAGGTTCAGGCCGCTGGTTTCCAGGTCCACCACCACCCAGCGCTGGGCCCGCAGCGATCCGTCCCCCAGCTCCCCAGGTGTGGGCAATTGTTCGACGCGCCGTTGTTGCGCCGCATCCAGGCCAGGTTTGGGTTTGCGCAACCAGCCAAACCAGCTCACAGCTGATACCGCAACGTCAGGCTGCCTTGCAGGCGTTGGGCCTGGCGCAGGGATTCGCGCAGGATGCGCCGGTCGAGGTGGTTGAGACTGTCGGGATCGACGCGGTTGGAGTAGGGCAGGTTCTCGCGGGTTTGCAGTTGGTGTTGTTGCATGCGGGTTTGCTGGATGAAGTGATAGGCCTCTTCATAGGCGGCGCCATCAAGGCGTTCGATGACTTCCCTGGCCACCAGTTGGCGCAAGCGCTCCAGGGTGTTGATGGCGCTGATGCCGTTGGCCAATGCCAGCAGACGGGCACCGTCGACAAATGGCGTGAGGCCTTGCACCTTGAGGTCGAGGGTTGCCTTGTCGGCGCCTTTGCGCGTCAACACAAAATCCCGGAAGCGCCCCACCGGCGGGCGCTGGCGCAACGCGTTCTCGGCCAGCATGCGCTGGAACAAACGGTTGTCTGCCACCTGGTCGAGAATGCCCTGGCGCAATTGCTCGCACCCTTGCTCATCGCCCCACACCACCCGCAAATCAAAATAGATGCTCGAACCCAGCAGACTCTCCGGCGTCGCCTCACGGATAAACCCGGCAAAGCGCCGCGCCCATTCCGCCCGGGACAGGCACAGCTCCGGGTTACCGGCCATGATATTGCCCTTGCACAGGCTGAAGCCGCACAGCGCCAGGCTCTGGTTGATCTGTTGTGCCAGCGGCAGCAGGCGCCCGCGAATCTCGGCGGCTTCGGCGGCGTCCCGGGCTTCGAACAGGATGCCGTTGTCCTGGTCGGTATACAGCGTCTGCTCGCGGCGGCCCTCGCTGCCGAAACACAGCCAGCTGAATGGCACGCCCGGGTCGCCCTTGTCGGCCAGGGTCAACTCGATGACACGGCACACCGTGTGATCGTTGAGCAAGGTGATGATGTGGGTGATCTGCGTAGACGACGCGCCGTGGGCGAGCATGCGCTCCACCAACTGGCCTATTTCGCCACGAATCGCCACCAGGTTTTCGACCCTGGGTGCATTGCGGATGGTGCGCGCCAGGTGCACCAGGTCAACCCGCTGCAGGGAAAACAGGTCACGCTCGGACACCACGCCACACAGGCGCTGATCCTTGACCAGGCACACGTGGGCGATATGCCGCTCGGTCATCGCAATCGCCGCGTCGAAGGCGCTGTGGTCCGGCGTGAGGAAAAACGGCGCCTGGGTCATATGGCGCTCGATGCCCTGGTTGAAATCACTGGTGCCGTCGGCCACCACCTGGCGCAGGTCCCGCAGGGTGAAAATCCCCAGGGGCGCCTTGTGTTCATCGACGATCACAATGCTGCCCACTTGCTGCTCGTGCATTTGCGTGACCGCTTCACGCAGCGGCGTCAGCGGGCTGCAGGTGACCGGGTGGCGCATGGCCAATTCACCCAGGCGGGTGTTCAGCGAATATTGGGTGCCGAGGGTTTCCACGGCCTTTTGCTGGACTTGCTGGTTGACCTGGTCCAGCAAGCTGCTCACGCCGCGCAAGGCAAAGTCGCGAAACGCGCTGGAAAGGGCGAACAGCTTGATAAAGGCCGGCTTGTTCAGTTGCAGGCAGAAGGTGTCTTCGGCGGCTTTGTGCTCGGTACGGGTGGCCCGCTCCCCCAGCAGCGCCGCCAGCGGAAAACATTCACCGGTGGTGATTTCAAAGGTGGTTTCTGTCGAGTCCGGCCGCTCGCCGACTACGCGCCCCTGCTTGACGATATAGAAGTGTTCCACCGGCCCGCCCGAGGGCTTGAGGATGCTCTCGCCGGGGCCGTAGAAGCGCAATTGACACTGCTCTACCAGAAATCCCAGGTGGGCGTTTTCCATTTGGTTGAACGGCGGGAAGCGTTGCAGGAATTGCAGGGTGCCGTGGATGTTCTGCAACACAGCGGTTTTCCCCGCTTGTGTGAAAGCATCAGCTTTACTCATACCTATGACCGCAGTTTTTTTGTCGTTATCGTGCCCCATGGTCGACTCCTGCGCTGCGGGTGCCCATTGGACGTAAGTCTAGGTAGCGTTATGCCTTCCACGACTAGGGAAAAACCTTACATGAATATCGTCCAAACCCCGTAGAACGCCCACTAGGCAAACTTTCCGACGAAGTGCACATTGTTCGCCCTTCCGGCGATGTCTGACTTCTGTGCTGGGAGATTGAATAGAACTGCCGAGAAACGTATGTCCGACCACGATATTTTGAGTGATGCCGAGCGCGAGGCCCTGAGTGCTGTTATGCAGGAGCCGGATTTGCCGCCACAACGGGTTTTGATCGTGGATGACGACAAGGACGCGCGCGAACTGTTGGCAGAAATTCTTGGCCTGGACGGCATTCGTTGCATGACTGCCGACAGCGGCGAGGCTGCATGGGACTTGTTGAGTTCCAGCAGCTCCATCGGCTTGCTGATCACCGACCTGCGCATGACGCCGAGCAACGGGCTGCAATTGATTCGCCAGGTGCGCGAATCCACCCGGGCGGCGCTGCCGATCATCATCATGTCGGGTGACGCCGAAGCGCCGGATGTGATTGATGCGATGCACTTGAGCGTGGTGGACTTTTTGCTCAAGCCGATTGATAGCGTGAAGCTGGCGAAGATGGTGAAGCGGGAGTTGGGGATGGCGTCCTAGACGGTGCCATTGGTCTGATTTCGCGAAGAACTGTCAATTCTGACAGTAGGAATAGCTTGAGAGCGTCTGTTTACTGGTTTGGGGTGTGCTGATCGTCGATTAGCGCCTCACAAAGCCATGAACAGGAGTTCGCTATGAGCACCAAACTTTTTCGAGTTGAAGATAAGGCCTTGCAGGACGCAAGGGTGAGGGCACAATCCGGGGATGCTTTTGTTCTTGTGCTTGCTCCCGGCAAGTTTCGGTTTTTCAGCACCAAGGAAGTCCTCGGGTTCCTGTCATGGACAGCGGTGCTTGGGGCAGGTAAAGAGCGTATTGACCTGGATTATGGGCACGATGTGCCGAACGGCCTTCATGAATTCGAGGCAAGGGGCAGGCGCGTGACTTACCGGGCGCCGGACGGTAAGGATTATTTCGGACCCACTGAAGGGACGATCTTTCTTGAAGTTGAACGCCCCCCGACCGGTACCGCTTTCACGCACAAGGGTAACTTTAGAAATGTGCGGTTCGAGTCGGATGGTAATACGGTCGTTCTCAATGGCGGTTATAAACTCAGTTCTTCTTAAACTGCTGCAAAAAAGCCCTGATCTCTCGACCAGGGCTTATTTATTTACAGGCCGTTTTTAGCCTTGAACTCCCGACGCCGACGGTGCAACACCGGCTCGGTGTAACCGTTCGGCTGCTTGGTCCCTTCAATCACCAACTCCACCGCTGCCTGGAACGCGATGTTGCTGTCGAAATCCGGAGCCAGCGGACGGTACAGCGCATCCCCGGCGTTCTGACGGTCCACCACCGGCGCCATGCGCTTGAGGCTTTCCATCACCTGGGCTTCATTGACGATGCCGTGGCGCAACCAGTTGGCAATGTGCTGGCTGGAGATACGCAGGGTGGCGCGGTCTTCCATCAGGCCGACGTCGTTGATGTCCGGGACTTTCGAGCAACCCACGCCCTGGTCGATCCAGCGCACCACGTAACCGAGGATGCCCTGGGCGTTGTTGTCCAGCTCGTTGCGGATTTCTTCCTCGGACCAATCGGTATTCTGGGCCAGGGGAATGGTCAGGATATCGTCTACCGAAGCACGTTCGCGCTTGGCCAGTTCGGCCTGGCGGGCGAACACGTCAACCTTGTGGTAGTGCAGCGCATGCAGCGCAGCCGCCGTCGGCGAAGGAACCCACGCCGTGTTGGCGCCGGCCAGCGGGTGAGCAATCTTCTGCTCCAGCATGGCGGCCATCAGGTCGGGCATCGCCCACATGCCTTTACCGATTTGTGCGCGGCCTTGCAGGCCGGTGCTCAAGCCGATGTCCACGTTCCAGTTTTCGTAGGCGCCGATCCACTTCTCGGCCTTCATGGCGGCCTTGCGCACCATCGCGCCGGCTTCCATGGAGGTGTGGATCTCGTCGCCGGTACGGTCGAGGAAGCCGGTGTTGATAAACACCACGCGCTCGCTGGCGGCCTTGATGCAGGCCTTGAGGTTGACCGTGGTACGGCGCTCCTCGTCCATGATCCCGACTTTGAGGGTGTTGCGCGGCAGCTTCAGCACGTCTTCGATGCGACCGAACAGCTCGTTGGTGAACGCAGCTTCTTCGGGGCCGTGCATTTTCGGTTTAACGATGTACACCGAACCGGTGCGGCTGTTCTTGCGGCGGGTGTTGCCGTTAAGGCTGTGGATCGCCGACAGGCTGGTGAGCAGGCCGTCGAGAATGCCTTCCGGCACTTCGTTGCCATCCTTGTCGAGGATCGCGTCGATGGTCATCAAGTGGCCAACGTTACGCACGAACAGCAGCGAACGACCGTGCAGGGTCACTTCCTTGCCGTCGGCACCGGTGTAGACGCGGTCGGCGTTCATGGTGCGGGTAAAGGTCTTGCCACCCTTGGCGACTTCTTCCGACAGGTCGCCCTTCATCAGGCCGAGCCAGTTGCGGTAGATCACCACCTTGTCATCGGCATCGACGGCGGCGACGGAGTCTTCGCAGTCCATGATGGTGGTCAGGGCGGCTTCCATCAGCACGTCTTTCACGCCGGCGGCGTCGGTCTGGCCGACCGGGGTGCTGGCGTCGACCTGGATTTCGAAGTGCAGGCCGTTGTGCTTCAGCAGGATGGCGGTCGGCTTGGCTGCGTCGCCCTGGTAGCCGATCAACTGGGCATCGCTGCGCAGGCCGCTGTTGCTGCCGCCCTTGAGGCTGACCACGAGCTTGCCGTCGACGATCTTGTAGCCGGTGGAATCCACGTGGCTGCCGGCAGCCAATGGCGCGGCTTCGTCAAGGAAGGCGCGGGCGAAGGCGATGACTTTGTCGCCACGCACCTTGTTGTAGCCTTTGCCCTTTTCGGCGCCGTCGGCTTCGCTGATGGCATCGGTGCCATAGAGCGCGTCATACAGTGAGCCCCAGCGCGCATTCGAAGCGTTGAGGGCGAAACGGGCGTTCATCACCGGCACCACCAGCTGCGGGCCGGCCATGTGGGCAATTTCTTCGTCGACGTTTTGGGTCGAGGCCTGGAAATCCGCGGCTTCTGGCAGCAGGTATCCGATATCTTGAAGGAAGGCTTTGTAGGCCACCGCGTCGTGGGCCTGGCCGGCGTGCGCCTGGTGCCAGGTGTCGATCCGCGCTTGAAAATCGTCGCGTTTGGCGAGTAGGGCTTTGTTCTTCGGCGCCAGGTCGTGGATGACCTTGTCGGCACCGGCCCAGAACTGGTCGGCGGTGATGCCGGTACCAGGAATGGCTTCGTTGTTCACGAAGTCGAACAGGACTTTGGCGACCTGCAGGCCACCGACTTGAACGTGTTCAGTCATTGCTTGCCTCACTCTGCGGAGCTTATGCGCTTTTCAGCTTTTCAATTTACCAATGAAGCCTCTGGCCATGTAAACCGTGAACACGCTGCGCCAGTACATGCCGTAGAAGGCGGCTGGGCGGGCTGCGTCGCGGTGCGTGGTTGCCTTGGCAGACATCGACCTAACGTTATGTAGTGCGCGATTGGGCATACTACATGATGAGTTGCGGTTGTGAAAATTAGACTAAATACGTCGTTTAGCGACCCACTTTGGTCGTACGGTCACAGTGGGGTACGGGATGTTCTCAAAAAACTATTGGATTGTTCCATATAAATATAAAAATGGTACACGATTTGTTTTCGTGGCTACCTGAGTCCACCTTGGTAGGTACGAGGGGAACGCCTGGTTCCTACCTGATTTTCATAAGAAGAGGACGACACCATGGACCATCTCGTACTGACTGTCATCGCCCCGGACAAACCCGGTGTGGTCGAACGCATCGCCCAATGCATCGCCGCCCATGGCGGCAACTGGCTGGAAAGCCGCATGGCGCACATGGCTGGGCAGTTTGCCGGGATTTTGCGGGTGAGCGTGCCGGCGGAAAATCGGCTGGACTTGATTGGCGCGCTGGAAGACTTGTCCACCCACGGCATTCGCGTGCTGCTGGGCGAAAGCAGTTCGCTCGCCCCCAGCGAGTCGCAACCCATCGCGATGGAACTGGTCGGTAACGACCGGCCGGGGATTGTTCGCGACATCACCGCGCTGCTCAGCAAGCAGGGTGTCAACCTGGAGCGCTTGATCACCGACGTGCGCCCGGCGCCCATGAGCAGCGACCTGCTGTTCCACGCCGAAGCCTTGCTGGCGGTGCCGTTGACGCTGCCGCTGGAAACCTTGCAGGCGGCGCTGGAAACCCTGGCCGACGACTTGATGGTGGAACTGGAACTACGCAGCGAGGAATAGTTGCCCACAAGGTTATGCATGGAAATCTTGCATGGGCCTGTGGATAACCTGTAGAGACCCGCGTCCGGCCCAGGCGGGCCGTGGCTCTTCGCCAGATGGCTAAAAAACGAACAGTTTCAAGGGCTTGTGCACAAACGCCGGGGACCAGGCTGTGGATAACCTTGGGGTGAATGCCTGCAAGCCACACCGGACGTGGCTTGCAGAGTTTTGTACGTTATTTGATCAGTTTTTCCGCACAGTCATCCAGGCGTCGATGCTGTAAACCACCAGGCCGGCCCAGATAAAGCAGAAGGCGATCAGCGTGGCGGGTGCCAGGTGTTCGTTGAACAACAGCACGGCTTCCAGCAGCACCAGGGTGGGCGCCACGTATTGCAGGAAGCCCAGGGCGGTGTAGGGCAAATGCCGTGCGGCGGCGTTGAAACACACCAGCGGGATCAGCGTCACCGGGCCTGCGGCCACCAGCCACCACGCTTCGGAGGTGCTCCAGAATTCCATCTGTGCGCTGTGGGCCGAGGGGTTGAACAGCAACCATGCGATGGCAATCGGCACCAGCATCCAGGTTTCCACCACCAGCCCGGGCAATGCCTTGACCGGCGCCTGCTTGCGGATCAACCCGTAGAAACCAAAGGTCGCCGCCAGGACCAGGGATACCCACGGCAGGCTGCCGACTTGCCAAACCTGTTGCGCCACACCTACCGCTGCCAGGCCCACGGCCACCCATTGCAAGCGGCGCAGGCGCTCGCCGAGGATCACCATGCCCAGCAGCACGTTCACCAGCGGGTTGATGTAGTAACCCAGGCTGGCCTCCAGCATGCGGCCACTGTTCACCGACCACACATAGGTCAGCCAGTTGGCCGCGATCAAGGTGCCGCTCAGGGCCAGGATCGCCAGGCGCCTGGGGTTGTCCCGCAGTTCTCGGAGCCAGCCCGGGTGTTTCCAGACTATCAGCAGCAGACTGCCGAACAGCGCCGACCACAGCACGCGGTTGACGATGATTTCTGCGGCGGGAACGCTGGCGATGGCCTTGAAGTAGATCGGGAACAGGCCCCAGATGACGTAGGCGCTCAGGCCCAATATGTACCCGCGACGGGGGTTGGCGGCTTGCATGCAGAATCCTTGCTTAGGCAGCTAACAAAGCCGCGATTGTAAGGATATTTGTCAGTCAGTGGGATGTGCTTTTCTGTAGGCGTTGGCTTGCCGGCGATGGCTTCACCTCGGTTCCACTGATACACCGAGGCGCTTGCATCGCCGGCAAGCCAGCTCCTACAGGGGATTGTGGTGTGCGTTAGAACAGTTTCAAGGGTTCTTCATTGAGCGCCGACAACTGCTCGCGCAACGCCAGCACCTGGTCGCCCCAGTAACGTTCGCTGCCGAACCACGGGAAGCTGTGGGGGAACGCCGGGTCGTCCCAGCGCCGTGCAAGCCAGGCGCTGTAGTGCATCAGGCGCAGGGCACGCAGGGGTTCGATCAGGGCCAGTTCGCGCGGGTCGAAGTCGTGGAATTCCTGGTAGCCGTCCATCAATTCCGACAGTTGCCCCAGGCATTCCTGACGATCACCGGCGAGCATCATCCACAGGTCCTGAACGGCGGGGCCCATGCGGCAGTCATCGAGGTCGACGATATGGAACATCTCGTCGCGGCACATCATGTTGCCGGGGTGGCAATCGCCGTGCATGCGGATGTTCTTGTGGGGCGTGGCCTTGTAGACCTCCTCCACACGCTTGAGCAGGTCGCGGGCCACGGACTCGTAGGCTGGCAGCAGGCTGCGAGGAATGAAGTTGCCTTCCAGCAGGGTGTTCAGGGAATCGTGACCGAAATTCTTCACGCCCAGGGCTTCGCGGTGTTCGAAGGGGCGGGTGGAACCGACCGCATGCAGGCGGCCGAGCAATTGGCCGAGGCGATACAACTGGTCGAGGTTGCCCGGCTCCGGTGCGCGTCCGCCACGGCGCGGGAACAGGGTGAAGCGGAAACCCGCGTGTTCGAACAGGCTTTCACCGTTGTGAATCATCGGCGCCACCACCGGCACTTCGCACTCGGCCAGTTCGAAGGTGAAACTGTGTTCTTCGAGGATCGCTTCGTTGGTCCAGCGTTGCGGCCGATAGAACTTGGCGATCAAGGGCTCGGAGTCTTCGATGCCGACCTGGTAGACACGGTTTTCGTAGCTGTTGAGCGCGAGGATGCGGGCGTCGCTGAGGAAACCGATGCTTTCGACTGCGTCGAGCACCAGGTCAGGGGTCAGTGTTTCAAACGGGTGTGCCATGCGAACTCCTGCGCGCAGCAGGGCGCCGCGTCCGGCCGGGTATGGTAACGCACCCAGGGGTGGATAGGTGGTGACTGTTCTGACGCCTTCGCGAGCAAGTCGAATCGTCGCACCGCCGCTCCCACATTAAACCGAGTCCTGGCTTTGGAATGCGGTCAAATGTGGGAGCGGGCTTGCTCGCGAAGAGGCCTTATCAGGCGCCGACGATCCCGCCATCATCCCGACGAATCGCCATCACCGAGGACCGTGGCTTGCCATTTGGCAGATGCTCCGGCCAGGTCGACCCACCGGTTTCCCCCGGATGCTGAATCCCCACAAACAGGGTTTTCTGGTCCGGCGAGAAGCTGATCCCGGTCACTTCACAGGCCACGGGCCCTACCATGAACCGGCGAATTTCACCGGTCGACGGGTCGGCACACAGCATCTGGTTATTGCCCATCCCGGCAAAGTCGCCGCCGTTGCTGTAGTCGCCATCGGTGAGGATCCACAACCGCCCGGCCTTGTCGAAGCCCAGCCCGTCCGGGCTGTTGAACATGTTCTGCGGGTTGATGTTGGACGAGCCGCCTTTTGGCGTGCCGGCATGCACGGTCGGGTTGCCGGCCACCACGAACAAATCCCAGCTGAAGTCCGGCGCGCCATGGTCGTTGGCATTGGCCTTCCAGCGCAGTATCTGCCCGTAGACGTTTTTCTCCCGCGGGTTCGGGCCACCCACCGGCTGGCCGTCTTCACCGCGCTTGGCGTTGTTGGTCAGGGTGCAATACACCTGGCCGTCGGTGGGGCTGACCACGATCCATTCCGGGCGGTCCATGCGGGTGGCTTTCACCACGCTGGCGGCCAGGCGCGCGTGGATCAGCACTTCGGCCTGGCTGGCAAAACCGCTGTTGGCGTCGATGCCGTTCTTGCCGTAGGTCAGCTCGACCCATTGGCCCTGGCCCTTGGGATGGTCGGCATTGCCGTCGCCCGCATCGAAAATCGCCACGTACAAGGTGCCGTGGTCCAGCAGGTCCTTGTTGGCCTTGGGGTTCTTGTGATTGATCTTGTCGCGGCTGATGAACTTGTAGATGAACTCGCCGCGCTCGTCGTCGCCCATGTACACCACGGCGCGGCCGTCGCGCGTTTCCGCCAGGGCAGCGTTTTCGTGCTTGAAGCGGCCCAGGGCGGTGCGTTTGACCGGTGTGGATTGCGGGTCGAACGGGTCGATTTCCACTACCCAGCCATGGCGGTTGAGTTCGTTGGGATTCTTGGCCATGTCGAAGCGCGGGTCGTGGGGGTGCCAGTTGATGTCTTTGCTCGCGGCGACCACGCCATAGCGTTTCTGCCCGGCGTCGAAGGTCTGTTGCGGGTTGCTGCTGCCGAAGCAGTCGGTGAAGTTCTCTTCGCAGGTGAGATACGTGCCCCACGGGGTCTTGCCGTTGGCGCAGTTCTGGAAGGTGCCGAGGACTTTTTTGCCGGTTTTGTCGGCGCTGGTTTTCAGCCAGGCATGGCCCGCCGCAGGGCCACCGAAGCGGATGGGCGAGTTGCCGTGGATGCGCCGGTTGTAGCGCGAGTCCTGGACGAAGTGCCAGGTGTCGCCTTTGCGCCGTACTTCGATCACCGACACCCCTTCGCTGGCCAACGCCTTGCGCACGTCTTCGGCCGATTGCGGCGCGCCGCCGTGGGCGTAGAGGTAGCGGTAGTTGGTGTATTCGTTGTTGATCGCCATCAGCGCGCGGTTGTCGTCACCGGGGAAGGCGAACAGGCTCATGCCGTCGTTGTTGTCGCCGAACTGCTGTTCCTGGGCCTTGGCGGTGCCGTTGCCGCTGGGGTCGAAGGCCGGCGCGTTCTTGTGCAGCGGCTGGCCCCAGCTGATCAGTACCGAAGCGCTGTAGCCGGGCGGCAGGGTGATGGTGTCGCTGGTGGCCGAGGCGATGCTGGTGAAACCCAGCAATGGGCTGTTCGACGCGGCGTTGACCGCCAGGGCGCTGCGGGTCAGCAGGTTGCCGCCGAGGAACATCGCGGCACCGCACAGGGCGCCGGCGCCGATAAAACGCCGGCGGGTGAGGCCGACCATCTGTTCCAGGTCGGTGGCTTGGTTTTCTTCTAATAGGCTCATTTCAGGCTCCCTGCGGGTTTTTGCAGCCACCTTAGGGAGCAGTCGTGACGAAATTGTTGCAGTTTGAAGCGCTACACCGGAGTGCCCAGCAGCACGTTGCTGGGGGAGAACTGCACCTTCACTTGCAGACCTTCGGCGGCATGGATCTGCGCAAGCGCGTCGGGCCGGGCCAGGGCGCAGAGAACCTGGCCGTTGGGCAAGGTGATCCGCACCTCGCTGGGGCCGTCTTCGGCATCGAGAATGGCCTCGATTTTTCCTTCCAGGCAATTGTGTCCAGGTGTTGCTGCCTGCGTGACGGCCAGTACTTCAAGCCAGCCGGCCTTGATCAGGGCGACGACTTCGGTGCCGATCTCCAGCTCCAGGCGCAAGGTACTGTCGTGGGTGATCTGCGCATCCAGGCGCAGCCCAGCGGCCAGCTCCAGGCGAATCAGGTCATTGCGGCCGTGGCTGTCGATGGCGATCACCCGGCCGTGCAACTGGTTACGTGCGCTGGTGCGCAGCATCAGGCGGCCCAGCAGGTTGAAGTCGCTGGCGTCTTCGGCACAATCCAGCACCTGGGCTTGCAGTACCTGCAGGCGTTGGTAAAGGCGTAATACCCGCTCACCCTCGGCCGTCAACCTGGCGCCGCCACCGCCCTTGCCGCCGACGCTGCGTTCCACCAGGGGCTTTTGCGCCAGGTTGTTCAGTTCGTCGATGGCGTCCCAGGCCGCCTTGTAGCTCAGCCCCGCACTCTTTGCGGCGCGGGTGATGGAGCCTTGTTCGGCAATATGTTGCAGCAGTGCAATGCGCTGCGGGCGACGGACGATGTGTTGGCTCAAGAGGGTTGGCAGGGACATGGTTACACGCTTCGATGGAATGGGCTGACGTTGCGGGCAGGACGCCCGCGAGTCAAGTCATGTGCCGGGCTTGGGCGTCCGTGCCAGGCAATACACATCCACCTGTCGGGCGCCGGCATCCATCAACAGGCGGGCGAGACTGCTGGCGGTGGCGCCGGTGGTCAGTACGTCGTCGATCAGCGCCAAGTGCCGGCCTTTGACTTGCGCGCCGTCGGCCAGGGCGAAGGCCTGGTGCAGGTTGCGCTTGCGGGTCCTGGCGTCGAGGTCTTGCTGCGCCACGGTTTCACGCGGCCGTGACAGCAGGTGCTCATCCCAGGGAATGTTCAAGTCCTCACTCAGCCAGCGGGCGAGCATCGCCGCCTGGTTGAAGCCCCGTTCCCGCAGGCGTTTGCGGGCCAAGGGCACGGGCAGCAGGCAGTCGGGGCGAGCCAGCGCGGCATCTTCATAGCGGTGTTGCAGGAATTGTCCCAACAGGTGCGCAAGCAGGTGCCCCAGCGGCCAGCGGGCCTGATGCTTGAAACGGCTGATCAGGCTGTCGATGGGGAAGCTGTAGGTCCACGGCGCGACGACCTGCTTGAACGCCTGAGGTTGCTTCAAGCACTGGCCGCACACCAGGCCCGTCGCCGGCAACGGCAGTGCGCACACCTCGCAATGTTCCATCAGCCAGGGCAGCTCGGTTTCGCAGGCGCTGCAGACAGGATCGGCCGTTCCGCTGCTTTCATCGCAGATTAAACAGGTTTGGTTGCTTTTTAACCAGATGTAAACCTCGTGTTTGTTCTCAAGTTGACAGTGCATGAATCTTCCTTAAATATGCCGAGCATCCGTGTCGTACCTGTGGGTATTACTCCCACAGGGCTTGCCAAAGCATAATCAAGGAATCGCCCATGAGCGCCAGCATCACTGCCAACCTGCGTCACGATTGGTCTTTAGCCGAAGTCAAAGCGCTGTTCGTACAGCCCTTCAACGACCTGTTGTTCCAGGCGCAGACCGTGCACCGCGCGCATTTCGACGCCAACCGCGTCCAGGTTTCCACGCTGCTGTCGATCAAGACCGGCGCCTGCCCGGAAGATTGCAAATATTGTCCGCAGTCGGGCCACTACAACACCGGCCTGGAAAAAGAGAAGCTGATGGAAGTGCAGAAGGTCCTCGAAGAGGCCGCTCGCGCCAAGGCCATCGGTTCGACCCGTTTCTGCATGGGCGCCGCCTGGAAGCATCCGTCAGCCAAAGACATGCCCTACGTGCTGGAGATGGTCAAAGGTGTGAAGGCCATGGGCCTGGAAACCTGCATGACCCTCGGCCGTCTCGATCAGGACCAGACCGAAGCCCTGGCCCAGGCCGGCCTCGATTACTACAACCACAACCTCGACACGTCGCCGGAGTTCTACGGTTCGATCATCACCACCCGCACCTACGGTGAGCGCTTGCAAACCCTGGCGTACGTGCGTGATTCGGGGATGAAGATCTGCTCCGGCGGCATCCTCGGCATGGGCGAGTCCCTGGACGACCGCTCCAACCTGCTGATCCAGCTGGCCAACCTGCCGGAGCATCCGGAATCGGTGCCGATCAACATGCTGGTGAAAGTTGCCGGCACGCCGCTGGAAAACGCCGACGACATCGACCCGTTCGACTTCATCCGCATGCTGGCGGTGGCGCGCATCCTGATGCCGCAGTCCCATGTGCGGCTGTCGGCCGGGCGTGAGGCGATGAACGAGCAGATGCAGGCCCTGGCGTTTTTTGCCGGCGCCAACTCGATTTTCTACGGCGACAAACTGCTGACCACCGCCAACCCGCAGGCGGACAAGGACATGCAACTGTTCTCGCGCCTGGGCATCTTGCCGGAAGCTCGTGAAGAGCACGCCGATGAAGTGCACCAGGCGGCGATCGAGCAGGCGCTGGTGGAGCAGAAGAGCAGCGAGCAGTTTTACAACGCGGCTGTTTGATAAGTCCACTTTGGAATGCCATCCAAATGTGGGAGCGGGCTTGTTCGCGAAGGCGGTGTGTCAGCCAATACATAAGCTGACTGATCCACTGCTTTCGCGAGCAAGCCCGCTCCCACATTTTTGACCGCGTTCACCCTGATCTACCGAGGTCTCATGTCTTTCGATCTCGCCGCGCGTCTTGCGGCTCGTCGTGCCGAACACCTGTATCGCCAACGTCCACTGCTGCAGAGCCCGCAAGGCCCTGACGTGGTGGTCGACGGCCAGCCGTTGCTGGCGTTCTGCAACAACGATTACCTGGGCCTGGCCAATCACCCGCAAGTGATTGAAGCCTGGCGCGCGGGCGCGGCTCGCTGGGGCGTGGGTGGCGGCGCTTCGCATCTGGTGATCGGCCATAGCACGCCGCACCATGAACTGGAAGAGGCCCTGGCCGACCTCACTGGTCGCCCGCGGGCGCTGCTGTTCACCACCGGTTACATGGCCAACCTTGGCGCCGTCACCGCGCTGGTGGGGCAGGGCGATACGGTGCTTGAAGACCGTCTCAACCATGCCTCGTTGCTGGATGCCGGTTTGCTCTCCGGCGCGCGCTTCAATCGTTACCTGCACAACGATGCTGAAAGCCTGGCCAAGCGCCTGGAGAAAGCCACCGGCATTACGCTGGTGGTGACCGACGGCGTGTTCAGCATGGACGGTGACCTGGCCGACTTGCCGGCGCTGGCCCGTGAAACCCGGGCCAGGGGCGCATGGTTGATGGTGGATGACGCCCATGGCTTCGGGCCTTTGGGCGCCAACGGTGGCGGGATCGTCGAGCATTTCGGTTTGAGCCAGGAAGACGTTCCGGTGTTGGTGGGCACTCTGGGCAAAGCCTTCGGTACTGCCGGCGCGTTTGTCGCGGGCAGCGAAGAGCTGATCGAAAGCCTGATCCAGTTCGCCCGCCCGTATATCTACACCACCAGCCAACCGCCGGCATTGGCCTGCGCCACGCTGAAAAGCCTGGAACTGCTGCGCACCGAGCATTGGCGGCGGGAGCATCTCAATGGGCTGATCCGCCAGTTCCGCCAGGGCGCCGAGCAGATTGGCCTGGAACTGATGGACAGTTTCACGCCGATCCAGCCGATCATGATTGGCGACAGTGCCCGCGCGGTGCGTTTGTCGCAGATGCTGCGCGAGCGCGGGCTGATGGTGACGGCGATTCGGCCACCGACCGTGCCCGCCGGCAGCGCCCGTCTGCGGGTGACTCTCACGGCAGCCCACAGTGAAGCCCAGGTGCAGCTATTGTTAAGCGCATTGGAAGAGTGTTTCCGCTTGTTAGGCCAGGAGCCCGACCATGCGTGATCGACTGATATTGCTGCCTGGCTGGGGCCTCGGCGTTTCGCCGCTGGAACCGCTGGCGGCGGCGTTGCAGGGGCTGGATGAACACTTGCAGGTGCAGATCGAACCGTTGCCGGACGTGGAGTCGGACGACCTTCAAGAGTGGCTCGATGAGCTGGATTCGACCTTGCCCCAAGACGTCTGGCTGGGTGGTTGGTCCCTCGGCGGCATGCTTGCTGCCGAGTTGGCCGCCCGGCGCGGTGATCATTGTTGCGGTTTGCTCACCTTTGCCAGCAACGCAAGCTTCGTGGCCTGGTCCCGCTGGGACCATGGCATGCACGAAGAGGATTTTATTGCGTTTCTTAACGGTTGCCGCCTTGATCCGGTTGCGACGTTAAAACGCTTCAGTCTGCTTTGCGCCCGGGGTTCCAGCGATCCCCGATCACTTGCTCGGCTATTGCTGGCGGGTGCCCCTAAAACCTCCGCGCAGACCTTGCTCAGTGGTCTGGAGCTGTTGGGCCGATTGGACACCCGTCAGGCGTTGGTCGACTTTCAAGGGCCGCAGTTGCATCTGTTTGCCGGGCTGGACGGGCTGGTTCCGGCTGAAGTGGCCAGTGAGTTGTTCGCCTTGTTGCCTGACGTTGAAATCGGCCTGATTGAACAGGCCGGTCACGCTTTTCTACTGGAGGACCCCCACGGTGTGGCGGGGGCCATCCAGGCTTTTTTGCATGAGTGCGGTGATGACTGATTTGTCCCATGTGCTGCCCGGCGGCTTGCCAGACAAGCGCCAGGTAGCGGCCTCCTTTTCCCGCGCAGCCGCCAGTTACGACAGCGTTGCCGAGTTGCAGCGTGCGGTGGGCAGCGAGCTGCTGCGGCGTTTGCCCGAAGGTCTTTCTCCACAACGCTGGCTGGACCTGGGCAGTGGCACGGGCTATTTCAGTCGTGTGCTGGGCCAGTCATTTGCGGGTAGCCAGGGTTTCGCCCTGGATATCGCCGAAGGCATGCTCAAACACGCCCGGCCGCTGGGCGGTGCACAACATTTCATCGCTGGCGATGCCGAGCGCTTGCCCTTGCAGGACGCCAGTTGCGGGCTGATCTACTCCAGTTTGGCGGTGCAGTGGTGCTCGGATTTCGCCGCAGTGCTCAGCGAAGCGCAGCGCGTATTGCAGCCCGGCGGCGTGCTGGCGTTTGCCAGCCTCTGCGTGGGTACGCTGGATGAGTTGCGCGAAAGCTGGCGCGCAGCGGATGGCATGGTTCATGTGAACCGCTTCCGGCCGTTCAGTGCTTATGAGCAACTGTGCGCAGCCAGTGGTTTGCGGGTGCGCAGCCTGGAGCAGTGTCCCCACGTGTTGCATTACCCCGACGTGCGCAGCCTGACCCATGAACTGAAAGCGTTGGGTGCGCACAATCTGAACCCGGGGCGCCCAGGAGGGTTGACGGGCCGGGCGCGGATTGTTGCACTGGTGCAAGCCTACGAGCAGTTCCGCCAGGCCCAGGGCCTGCCGGCAACTTATCAAGTGGTGTACGCCGTCCTGGAGAAACCTCTATGAATGCCGCTTACTTCATCACGGGGACCGACACCGACGTCGGCAAGACCACCGTCGCTGCTGGCCTGCTGCATGCCGCGCGGCAAGCCGGCAAAAGTACGGCGGCGGGCAAGCCGGTAGCCTCTGGGTGCCAGCTGACGCCCAAGGGCCTGCGCAATTCGGACGCCCTGGCGTTGCTGGCCGAGTGTTCGTTGCCGTTGAGTTATGCCGAGGTCAACCCGGTGGCCTTCGAGCCGGCCATCGCGCCGCATCTGGCGGCCCGTGAAGCCGGCGTGGCGCTGACGGTGCAGTCGTTGTTGAAACCCATGCAGCACGTTCTCGCCAAACAGGCGGACTTCACCTTGATCGAAGGTGCGGGCGGCTGGCGTGTGCCATTGGCGGACCAGGACAATTTGTCGGACCTGGCCCAGGCGCTGAAGCTGCCGGTGATCCTGGTGGTGGGTGTGCGGTTGGGGTGTATCAGCCACGCGTTGTTGACCGCAGAAGCCATCGCCCGGGACGGGTTGCCGCTGGCGGGCTGGGTGGCCAATATCATCGACCCCAAGACCTCTCGTCTGGAAGAAAACCTCGCGACCCTGGCTGAACGACTCCCCGCGCCATGCCTGGGAAGGGTGCCCAAGCTCAAGCATCCCAGCGCCGAAGCGGTCGCCGCGTACTTGCAACTGGACCTGCTTGACTAGTTTTGCCTATCGCGAAGGCATTATGCCATTAGTGTTTTTGACGGGCGTTTTGCCGGTAGGTCTGCTTCAATAACAGTTCACGATTCTCTTATAGGCAGGTTCACGCCATGGAAATCTCTGGTAGCAGTGCGTTTTACTCGGGACTGAGCGCGATTCAGACCGGGCAGAACCGTGTCGACCAGGCCGCCGGCAAGATTGCCAGCGCCGCCACTTCCCAGCCTTCGGACGCGCAAAATGATCGTTTGCGTTCGGTAGACGCCAATCAGGCGAGCAACTCGGCGAGCAACATGGTCGAGATGGCCCAAGGCAAGTTCCAGGTTGAACTGGGCGCCAAAGTCGCCAAGGCTTCCGACGAAATGCTCGGCACCTTGATCGATACTTACGCATAACCCCCCCTCTTATCGTGCGAGCTGGCTTCTCTGTGGGAGCTGGCTTGCCTGCGATAGCCTCACCTCGTTCCTCCTGATACACCGCGGCGCCCGCATCGCAGGCAAGCCAGCTCCCACATTGATCTTCACCGCTCAATAATCTTTTTTCCCCTGAATCGTCATGCGGCATTTCGCTGCAGGCCTTGCCGTGCCTGACGTTGACCTGCGTCATGACAAACGGCGTTTGCGCGACGCTTGACAAGGATTGGTCGTAAACGTATGTTTCAAACAACTGTTTGACCGCCACAACACATCCATGCGGTTGTTCATCCCAGATACATCAGCAGAGGTTTATCGCTATGCCTGACTACAAGGCCCCCTTGCGTGATATTCGCTTCGTTCGTGACGAACTGCTTGGCTATGAAGCGCACTATCAGAGCCTGCCGGCTTGCCAGGACGCTACCCCGGACATGGTTGACGCCATTCTCGAAGAAGGCGCCAAGTTCTGTGAGCAGGTACTGGCACCGCTGAACCGCGTGGGTGATATCGAAGGTTGCACCTGGAGCGAGTCAGGCGTTAAGACCCCTACCGGTTTCAAAGAAGCCTACAAACAGTTCGTTGAAGGCGGCTGGCCAAGCCTGGCCCACGACGTGGCGCACGGTGGCCAGGGCCTGCCGGAATCCCTGGGCCTGGCGGTCAGCGAAATGGTCGGCGAAGCCAACTGGTCGTGGGGCATGTACCCGGGCCTGTCCCATGGCGCGATGAACACCATTTCCGAGCACGGCACCCCCGAGCAGCAAGAGGCTTACCTGACCAAACTGGTGTCGGGCGAGTGGACCGGCACCATGTGCCTGACCGAACCGCACTGCGGCACCGACCTGGGCATGCTGCGCACCAAGGCCGAGCCTCAGGCTGATGGTTCCTACAAGGTTTCCGGTACCAAGATCTTCATCTCGGCCGGCGAACACGACATGGCCGACAACATCGTCCACATCGTGCTGGCTCGCCTGCCGGACGCACCGGCTGGCACCAAAGGCATTTCGCTGTTCATCGTTCCCAAGTTCGTACCGAACGCCGACGGTTCGATTGGCGAACGCAACGCGGTGTCCTGTGGTTCCCTGGAACACAAGATGGGTATCCACGGCAACGCCACCTGCGTGATGAACTTCGACGCGGCCACCGGTTTCCTGATCGGCCCGGCGAACAAAGGCCTGAACTGCATGTTCACCTTTATGAACACCGCTCGCCTGGGCACCGCGCTGCAAGGCCTGTCCCACGCTGAAATCGGCTTCCAGGGCGGCCTCAAATACGCTCGCGACCGCCTGCAAATGCGCTCCCTGACTGGCCCGAAAGCGCCGGACAAGGCCGCTGACCCGATCATCGTGCATGCTGACGTGCGCCGCATGCTGCTGACCATGAAAGCCTTCGCCGAGGGCAACCGCGCGATGGTGTACTTCACCGCCAAGCAGGTTGACGTGGTCAAGTACGGCACTGACGACGAAGCCAAGAAACAGGCTGACGCACTGCTGGCGTTCATGACCCCGATTGCCAAGGCGTTCATGACCGAAGTCGGTTTTGAAGCCGCCAACCACGGCGTGCAAATCTACGGCGGCCACGGCTTCATCGCCGAGTGGGGCATGGAGCAGAACGTTCGCGACAGCCGCATTTCGATGCTGTACGAAGGCACCACCGGCATCCAGGCCCTCGACCTGCTGGGCCGTAAAGTGCTGATGACCCAGGGCGAAGCGCTGAAGGGCTTCACCAAGATCGTCCACAAGTTCTGCCAGGCCAACGAAGGCAACGAAGCGGTACAAGAATTCGTTGCACCGCTGGCGGCACTGAACAAAGAGTGGGGAGAGTTGACCATGAAGGTCGGCATGGCGGCCATGAAAGACCGCGAAGAAGTCGGTGCCGCTTCGGTGGATTACCTGATGTACTCCGGTTATGCCTGCCTGGCTTACTTCTGGGCCGACATGGCCCGCCTGGCCGCCGAGAAACTGGCTGCCGGCACCACCGAAGAAGGCTTCTACACCGCCAAGCTGCAGACTGCGCGTTTCTACTTCCAGCGCATCCTGCCGCGTACCCGCACCCACGTTGCAACCATGCTGTCGGGCGCCAACAACCTGATGGACATGAAAGAAGAGAACTTCGACCTGGGCTACTAAGCCTCGGCCAGTTCGCTTCAAAAGCCGCCGCTCCTTCGGGAGCGGCGGTTTTTTTTGCGCGATAAAAAACCACAGTACCGCACTCAGGGATTGCTCCGAGCGGCCGTTACAGTGATGGCAATGTGATACGCATCACATCGAATGTGCTTAACTGTGATCAGTGAAGGCACTGTGCCATCTTTTTTGTGGGTCGGAGCTTTACCCTTGTCGCGCGCGTCTGCTGTACGTTTCAGTCATTTTTTACCTTCACTGCTTTTACTGCTGGCGGGGCTCTCGGCTGCGTATGTGAAGGATCTCAATGTGTTCTTCACTTCACTGTTCAATGTGCTGCCGACCCTCGTGCTGCTGCTGGGCGGCTCGTACTGCGCGGTCTACCGGCGCCAGCGAGAGCTGTTCCTGATGATCACGGTGTATGTGGTCTATTTCCTGCTGGATACCCAGACCGATTACTACCGCGATAACGGTCGCGTGCGGGACGACGCGGCCGTGGTCTTCCATCTGTGTTGCCTGTTGTTACCGTTGCTGTTCGGCATCTACGCGGTCTGGCAAGAAAAAACCCACCTGTTTCGCGACTTCGTCGCACGCTGCGCGGTGCTGTTTGCGGTAGGCAGCGTGGCGCTTGCCCTTGAACAAAGTTTTCCCCATGCCTTGTTGAGCTGGTTGGCCGAAATTCGCTGGCCCGCCTTGCATGGCCGCTGGATGAGCCTGATCCAGCTGTCCTATCCGATGTTCCTGATTGGTTTTGTGACCCTGGCCGCGCAGTACTGGTATCAACCAAGACCGCTGCACGCCGCGCAGCTGGTAGGGTTGCTGGGGTTGTTCTGGATGTTGCCGCAGACGTTCATCCTGCCGTTCACCCTGAACATCATGTGCAGCCAGGTGATGCTGATGATCGCTGCCGGGGTGGCCCACGAGGCTTATCAAATGGCCTTCCGTGACGAGCTGACCGGGTTGCCGGGCCGCCGCGCGCTCAATGAGCGCATGCAACGCCTGGGGCGCAATTATGTGCTGGCCATGGGCGACGTCGATCACTTCAAGCGTTTCAACGATACCCATGGCCACGACGTGGGCGACCAGGTACTGCGCCTGGTGGCCAGCAAGCTGTCCAAGGTCAACGGCGGCGGCCGGGCCTACCGCTATGGCGGTGAGGAATTTGCCGTGGTATTCGCCGGCAAGACCCTGGATGAATGCCTGCCGCACCTGGAAGAGATCCGCGAAATCATCGCCAACTACGACATCAAACTGCGTAACCCGGACCGTCCCCACGACGACCAGCAGGGGCGCCAGCGTCGTGTGGGCAATGGCGCTTCCAGCGTGTCGGTGACCGTCAGCATCGGCGTGGCCGAACGCCAGGCCGAGCAGCGCAGCCCTGAAGAAGTGCTCAAATCCGCCGACCAGGCGCTGTACAACGCCAAGGGTGCGGGGCGTAACTGCGTGGTCGCTGCGGGGCAGACCCGCCGCGGCGCGGTCCGCATGGACAGCGCTGCCGGTTGAGTGATGGTGGTGTATTCAGCGGCCCTACAGTGATTGTCCGGTGGGCCGTGGGGCAGTAGGTTGAAGGCATCTGCTGCCGGAGACATTGCCATGCCTGACTATAAAGCTCCCCTGCGCGACATGCGCTTTCTGATCGATCACGTCTTTGACTTCCACGGCCATTACGCCGCGCTGGGTGCAAGCGATGCCAGCCCGGACATGGTCGGCGCAATCCTCGAGGAAGGTGCGAAGTTCTGCGAAAACGTCCTGGCGCCGTTGAACCGCTCCGGCGATGAAGAAGGCTGCCATTTCGACAACGGTGTGGTGACCACGCCCAAGGGCTTCAAGGAAGCCTTCGCGCAGTACGTGGAAGGCGGCTGGCACGGTTTGGCGGCTGACCCGGCCTACGGCGGGCAGGGCTTGCCAATGTCCCTGGGCCTGGTGCTCGCGGAGATGATCTCCTCCAGCAATACGTCCTGGGGCATGTACCCCGGCCTGACCCACGGTGCGATGTCGGCGATCCGTGCCCACGGCACTGAAGAGCAGAAAAACACCTACCTGAGCAAACTCACCGCGGGCCAGTGGACCGGCACCATGTGCCTGACTGAAGCCCATTGCGGCACCGACCTTGGCCTGATCAAGACCCGCGCCGTACCGCAGGCCGACGGCAGTTATGCAGTCACCGGCAGCAAGATTTTCATCTCGGCCGGCGAGCATGACATGAGTGACAACATCATCCACCTGGTGCTGGCCAAGCTGCCGGATGCGCCGGCCGGCACCAAGGGAATCTCGCTGTTTATCGTGCCCAAGTTCCATGCCGACTCGGGCGAGCGCAACACGATGAGTTGCGGCTCCATCGAGCACAAGATGGGCATCAAGGCGTCGGCCACCTGTGTGCTGAACTTCGATGGCGCCCGGGGTTTCCTGATCGGTGAGGCGAACAAGGGCCTCAACTGCATGTTCACCATGATGAACCATGCGCGCCTGGGCACCGGCATGCAGGGCCTTTGCCTGGGGGAAGCGAGCTTCCAGGGTGCGATCAAGTACGCCAACGACCGCTTGCAGATGCGCTCGCTGACCGGCGCCAAGGCACCCGAAAAAGCCGCTGATCCGATCATCGTCCACCCGGATGTGCGGCGCATGTTGCTGACCATGAAAGCCTTCAATGAAGGCAACCGCGCATTGACCTACTTCTCGGCACAGTTGCTCGATACCGCACACCTGAGTGGCGACGAGGGGCAACGCCAGGAAGCCGAAGACCTGTTGGCCTTCCTTACGCCGATCTGCAAGGCGTTCATGACCGAAACCGGGCTGGAGGTGACCAACCACGGCATGCAGGTGTTCGGTGGCCATGGCTTCATTCGTGAATGGGGCATGGAGCAACTGGTTCGCGATTGCCGGATTGCGCCGATCTATGAAGGGACCAACGGCATCCAGGCCCTGGATTTGCTCGGGCGCAAGGTGCTCGGCAGCCAGGGCAAGCTGCTGCGCGGCTTTACCAAAATCGTCCACAAGTTTTGCGCGGCCAACGCCGAACATCCGCAACTCAAGGCCCATGTGGCTCAGCTCAACCAGTTGAATCAGCAGTGGGGTGAGCTGACGGTCAAGGTAGGCATGGCAGCCATGAAAAACCCGGATGAAGTCGGCGCTGCAGCCCTGGATTACCTGATGTACAGCGGCTACATCATCCTTGCCTACTTGTGGCTGCGCATGGCGCTGGTGGCACAAGAGCAGTTGGACAGCGGTAGCGGTGATGCCGATTACGCCCGAGGCAAGCTGGCGACCTGCGAGTTCTACTTCAAGCGCCTGCTACCGCGCACGGCCGCGCACCGGGCGGCGGTGGAGGCGGGCAGTGAGTGCCTGATGAGTCTGCCGGCGGAGCTGTTTGCGCTTTAGTGACCGTAAAATACTTGTTGGTCACAAGCAGACCCTATGTGTCACAAAAGTTGTTCGGTTACACTCGGGGTCTGTAAAACCGACCCCACCCGAATAACGTTAAAGTTCTCACGAGGTTTGCCATGGCTGACTACAAAGCGCCGCTGCGCGATATGCGCTTCGTCCTCAACGAAGTTTTCGAGGTCGCCAAACTCTGGGCCCAACTGCCCGCGCTGGCGGAGACCGTCGACGCCGAGACCGTTGAGGCAATCCTCGAAGAAGCCGGCAAAGTCACCTCCAAGACCGTCGCCCCGCTCAGCCGCGGCGGCGACGAAGAAGGCTGCCGCTGGGAGAATGGCGCGGTCTTCACCCCGGCTGGCTTCAAGGACGCCTACAAAACCTACGCTGAAGGCGGTTGGGTAGGTGTTGGCGGCGACCCGGCGTACGGCGGCATGGGCATGCCCAAGGCGGTGTCGGCCCAGGTAGAAGAGATGATCAACTCCTCGGGCCTGGCCTTCGGCCTGTACCCGATGCTGACCTCCGGCGCCTGCGTGTCGATCAACACCCACGCCAGTGAAGAGCTCAAGGCCACTTACCTGCCGAATATGTACTCCGGCGTGTGGGCCGGTTCCATGTGCCTGACCGAACCTCATGCCGGCACTGACCTGGGGATAATTCGGACCAAGGCCGAGCCTCAGGCAGACGGTTCCTACAAGGTCAGCGGCACCAAGATCTTCATCACCGGTGGCGAGCACGACCTCACCGAGAACATCATCCACCTGGTGCTGGCCAAGCTGCCGGACGCACCGGCGGGTCCCAAGGGTATTTCGCTGTTCCTGGTGCCCAAGTTCATGGTCAATGCCGACGGCAGCCTGGGGGCGCGTAATCCGGTGACCTGCGGCTCCATTGAACACAAGATGGGCATCCAGGCGTCTGCGACCTGCGTGATGAACTTCGACGAAGCCGTGGGCTACCTGGTGGGCGAGCCGAACCGTGGCCTGGCCGCGATGTTCACCATGATGAACTACGAGCGCCTGGGTGTTGGCATCCAGGGCCTGGCCTCCGGTGAGCGCTCTTATCAGAACGCTATCGAATATGCGCGCGACCGCCTGCAAAGCCGTTCGCCAACCGGTCCGAAAGCCAAGGACAAGGTCGCTGACCCAATCATCGTCCACCCGGACGTGCGGCGCATGCTGCTGACCATGAAAGCCGCGAACGAAGGTGGCCGTGCGTTCTCCACCTATGTGGCGATGCAGCTCGACACCGCCAAGTTCAGCGAAGACGCCACCGCCCGCCAACGCGCGGACGATCTGGTTGCTCTGCTGACTCCGGTTGCCAAGGCGTTCCTGACCGACCTGGGCCTGGAAACCACCGTGCACGGCCAGCAGATTTTCGGCGGCCACGGCTACATTCGCGAATGGGGCCAGGAGCAACTGGTGCGTGATGTGCGCATCACCCAGATCTACGAAGGCACCAACGGCATTCAGGCCCTGGACCTGGTGGGACGCAAGATCGTCGGCAGCGGTGGGGCGTTCTACAAGCTGTTCGCTGATGAGATCCGCCATTTCACCGCCACTGCCGGCGCCGAACTGGCCGAATTCACCAAGCCGCTGAACGCGGCCGTGGATGACCTGGACGAACTGACCGCCTGGCTGCTGGACCGCGCCAAATCCAACCCGAAT
Organism: Pseudomonas sp. SDO5522_S412; assembly: GCF_054071215.1. Taxonomy (NCBI): domain Bacteria; kingdom Pseudomonadati; phylum Pseudomonadota; class Gammaproteobacteria; order Pseudomonadales; family Pseudomonadaceae; genus Pseudomonas; species Pseudomonas sp. SDO5522_S412. Next base: position 54,597 of record NZ_JBSVWQ010000003.1, read on the forward strand.
GAAATCGGCGCGGCATCCGTGGAATACCTGCACGCGTTCGGCTACATGGCTTATGCCTACATGTGGGCCCTGATGGCCAAGGCGGCTCTGGGTAAAGAGGCTCAGGAAGACTTCTACGCGAGCAAGCTGGGCACCGCGCGTTTCTACTTTGCGCGCTTGCTGCCGCGGATCGCGTCCCTCAGCGCCTCGGTAAAAGCCGGTAGCGAATCGCTGTTTTTGCTGGATGAAGCACTGTTCTAAGGGCTTGGAGGGCGTGTAAGCATTCTCTTACATGACGTGCTGCTATTCGTCCTCTATCGCCAAATTGGATCCACGGATAATCTACTTCACATGGACGTCGCGCAGGAAGCGCAAAGCAACAACACGGACACGTAGGATTCTGCCAGGAAGGCGGAGTGAAATGGATGTCAGGGAAACAGTCTGCAAAGCCCCGCTTCGGCGGGGTTTTCTTTTGCCTGCGAAAAAGTCAGGCGGGCGCATTCATCACGTCTTCCAGCAGCGTGCGCAACAATTCCAGCGTCGCCTGCTGGCGCTGCACATCCCGGCACACCAACCCCACTTTCAACGGCACCCGTGGTTCGCTCAAGGGTTTCCACAGCAACGCCTTGCTGTTGTGTTCATCCTGGGAGCGTCCGGGAAGCACCGTCGCCAGCTTGGTGTGGGGCAGGCTGTCGAGAATCCCCGCCATCGTATTCAACTCGGCCTGCACTTGCGGGCGTCGGCCCAGGTTGGCCAATTGACCTTGCCATATCTGGCGCACCTGAAACTCTTCCCCCAGCAGCAACATGGGTAACTCGGCGGCTTGCTTCAGGGAGACTTTCTTGAATTCCCGCAGCGGGTGATCAGCCGGGATGACCACCTTCAGTTCATCTTCATACAGCAGCACGCCGTGCAGCCCCGGCTGGCGTGGCGGCAGGTAGCTGATGCCGATATCCAGCGAGCCGTTGAGCAGCCGGCGTTCGATTTCCATCCCGGTCAGCTCGTAGATCTGTACGACCAGGTGCGGCTGGGCCTTGCGCACCCGTTCGAGCATCTGCGGCACCAGGCTGGTGTGCACGGTTTGCAGCACGCCGATCGCCAAGGTGCGCAGTGCCTGGCCCTTGAAGTTGCGCAGTGCTTCCACCGCGTGCTGCATACCGTCGAGCAAGGGCAGGGCGTGGTTATACAAAGTGTGGGCGGCGAGGGTCGGCAGCAGGCGCTTGCTGCTGCGTTCGAACAGGCTCACATCAAGGTTTTGCTCGAGCTGGCGAATCTGCTGCGATAAAGCTGGCTGGGAGATCGACAGGCGCTCCGCTGCCCGCCCCACATGGCCTTCTTCGTACACCGCGACGAAATAACGCAGTTGCTTGAAATCCATAAGTAATGCTTATCGAAAATGCTGGAAAATCGAAATGGCCGAGTGCCCCCAAGGCGCCTAGTCTAGCGCCTATTCACAGGGCTTACAGGGCCGGAAAGCACGATGAGTAGTGTTTATGTTGACGGTGTTTGCATAGGCAAGGCAAAAAACCTCCGCCATGGGTTTATCGGTAATACCGACCAAGGTGCGATTGCCAAAGGGGTTCATCCATGAACCTGTTCAACCTGCGTCGCCCCGCCCCCAGCCTGGATGATCTGATCCTCGAGGCAAAGACCCCGGCTCTGCGAGACGATCTTTCCAGCGACTGCCTGATGCCCAGTGTGGCCCGCCCGCCCCAGGTGTTTGTACGCGGCCAGGGCTCCTGGCTGTGGGACAGCGAAGACCGCGCCTATCTCGACTTCAGCCAGGGTGGCGGCGCCAACAGCCTGGGCCATAGCCCACAGGCAGTGACCAAGGCGCTGGCCGATCAGGCCCAATCGCTGATCAATCCCGGTAACAGCCTGCACAACCGCGTTCAACTGAACCTCGCCGACCGCCTGTGCCATCGCACCGGCAGCGACCAGGCCTACCTGCTCAACAGCGGCGCCGAAGCCTGCGAAGCGGCTATCAAGCTGGCGCGCAAATGGGGCCAACTGCACCGTGGTGGCGCCTATCGCATCATCACCGCGAGCAACGGGTGCCATGGCCGCAGCTTTGCCGCGATGTCGGCCTCGGCAGCCGCCAGTGAAAACCGTTTTGAGCCCCAGTTGCCAGGCTTCAGCCACGTGCCGTTCAACGACCTGCCGGCGCTGCACGCGGCGGTGGATGCGCAAACCGTGGCAATCATGCTGGAACCGATCCAGAACGATGCCGGCGTCATTCCCGCGACCGAGCATTACCTCAAGGGTGTCGAACGCCTGTGCCGTGAACTGGGAATCCTGTTGATCCTCGATGAAGTGCAAACCGGCACCGGCCGTTGTGGCACGTTGCTCGCCGAACAGTACTATGGCGTTCGCGCCGACATCATCACCCTGGGCAAGGGCTTGGGGGGCGGTGTGCCGCTGGCGGCGTTGCTGGCACGGGGCAAAGCGTGTTGTTTTGAGCTGGGTGAGCTGGAAGGCACCCACCACGGCAACGCGCTGATGGCTTCCGCCGGTGTGGCGGTGCTTGATACGGTGCTGAACCACGGATTTCTTGAACACGTCTGCGAGGTCGGCACTTACCTGGGTGAAGGGCTTGCCCGCCTGGCGCATCGCTATGACCAGGGTGAACTGCGCGGCCAGGGCCTGATGTGGGGACTGACTCTGTCGGAGGATTCGGCAGATGCGGTGGTAAACGCCGCGCTCAGTGAAGGCCTGATCCTGAGCGCGCCGCAACCCGATTGCCTGCGCTTCACCCCGGCGCTCACATTGAGCAAAAGCAACGTCGACGAAATGCTCCTGCGTCTGGCCCGTGCCTTCTCCCGGGTGCGCACTGCACAGCTGCAATGCCGCAAGGGCATTGCCGTTTAAGCCCCATATTTCCTGAACCGTCTCGCGGTATACGCGGCGCCTCCAGCCTGATTCTTTTGGCTGGGGGCGTTTTTTTGTCCGCGAATTAGACGATGGCTGAGTGCCAGATCCCACTGAACCCTTACCAACGGCCAAGGTCGATTAGCTTGTACGGCTCACACGAGCCGATTTTCTGGAGCTGAACCCATGGATATCATTCGCATCATCATCGCCATTCTGCTGCCGCCACTGGGTGTGTTCCTGCAAGTGGGTTTCGCTGGCGCGTTCTGGCTGAACATCCTGCTGACCTTGTGCGGTTACATTCCCGGCATCGTGCACGCGGTGTACATCATCGCCAAACGCTAAAAGACCTCAGCCTTTCGCGATCAGCCGTGAGTTGCGCTCATTGCGAAAGGCCAGTTGCTCGATGGTCTGGGTGGCGTGCTCCGCTTCTTCGCGGGCCTGGAGGATCATGCCGTGGTGCTCCGATTTGCTGCACACCGGGTCAGCATTGCTGGCATCCCCGGTCAGCATGAACGCCTGGCAGCGGCACCCACCGAAGTCCTTTTCCTTCTCGTCACATGAACGGCACGGCTCGGGCATCCAGTCGTAGCCGCGAAAGCGGTTGAAGCCAAACGAGTCGTACCAGATGTGTTGCATGCTGTGGTCGCGCACATTGGGAAATTGCACCGGCATCTGTCGGGCGCCGTGGCACGGCAGGGCAGTACCGTCCGGCGTTACTGTCAGAAAGATGCTGCCCCAGCCATTCATGCAGGCTTTCGGGCGTTCCTCGTAGTAATCCGGCGTGACGAATATCAGCTTGCACGGGTGGCCTTCGGCTTCGAGCTTGGCGCGGTATTCGTTGGTGATGCGTTCGGCGCGCACCAGCTGTTCCTGGGTCGGCAACAGGCCGACCCGATTGAGCTGGGCCCAGCCGTAGAACTGGCAGGTGGCAAGCTCGACAAAGTCCGCTTCCAGGGCAATGCACAGCTCAATGATGCGGTCGATCTTGTCGATATTGTGCCGATGGGTGACGAAGTTCAGCACCATCGGGTAGCCATGGGCTTTCACTGCCCGGGCCATTTCGAGTTTTTGCGCGAAGGCTTTTTTCGAGCCGGCCAGCAAGTTGTTCACTTGCTCGTCACTGGCCTGGAAACTGATCTGGATATGGTCCAGGCCGGCCTTCTTGAAGTCGCTGATCTTCTGCTCGGTGAGGCCGATGCCGGATGTGATCAGGTTGGTATAGAAACCCAGCTTGCGCGCCTCGGCGATCAGTTCGGCGAGGTCCTGGCGCACCAGCGGCTCACCGCCGGAAAACCCCAGTTGCGCAGCGCCCATTTCCCGGGCTTCACGAAATACCTTGATCCACTGTTCCGTGCTCAGTTCCTTGCCCTGCTCGGCAAAATCCAGCGGATTGGAGCAGTACGGGCATTGCAGCGGGCAGCGGTAGGTCAGCTCGGCCAGCAACCAGAGCGGCAGGCCGATTTCCGGCTTGGGTGGCAGGTCAGGCAAGTTCGATCCAGTGCTGAGCACGGGCAACCTCCATGAATTGCTCGATGTCTTCACCGAGCTCGGGCACGCCAGGGAACTGCTTGTCCAACTCGGCGATGATTGCGCTGACATCGCGCTCGCCGTCGATCAAGCCACCGATCAAGGCGGCGCTGTCGTTGAGCTTGATCATGCCTTCCGGGTACAGCAGCACATGGCCTTTTTGCGCCGGTTCGTACTGGAAACGATAGCCCTGGCGCCAGGTCGGTTTTTTGCTGCGATCGAAGCTCATAGGGTGATCCCCTTATGCCATACACGCTGATCGGTCACGCTGTGATACGGCGGGCGTTTCAGTTCATAAGCCATGCTCATTGCATCGAGCATGCTCCAAAGAATGTCCAGTTTGAACTGGAGAATTTCCAGCATGCGCTCCTGGCCTTCGCGGGTGGTGTAGTGCTGCAGGGTGATGGCCAGACCGTGCTCCACATCCCGGCGAGCCTGGCCCAGGCGGGTGCGGAAATACTCGTAGCCGGCGGGGTCGATCCATGGGTAATGCTGGGGCCAGCTGTCGAGGCGCGACTGGTGGATCTGCGGGGCGAACAACTCGGTCAGGGAACTGCTGGCGGCTTCCTGCCAGCTGGCCCGGCGGGCGAAGTTGACGTAGGCGTCTACCGCAAATCGTACGCCCGGCAGTACCAACTCCTGGGAGCGCAGTTGATCCGGGTCGAGGCCGACGGCCTGTCCCAGGCGCAACCAGGCTTCAATGCCGCCGTCTTCGCCGGGAGCGCCGTCGTGATCCAGCAGGCGCTGGATCCACTCACGACGAATCTCCCGGTCCGGGCAGTTGGCCAGGATCGCGGCGTCCTTGAGGGGAATGTTCACCTGGTAATAAAAACGGTTGGCGACCCAGCCCTGGATCTGCTCGCGGGTGGCGCGGCCTTCGTACATCGCCACGTGATACGGGTGATGGATATGGTAGAAGGCGCCCTTGGCGCGCAGGGCCTGTTCGAACTCGGCGGTGGTCAGCGGTGTGTCAGTCATTTGGCTCGCTCCTACAATTCAATGCTCATGCCGTCGTACGCCACTTCCACATTGCGTCGCAGCAGCTCGGCTCGCTCGGGCGAGTCTTCATCCAGGATCGGGTTGGTGTTGTTGATGTGGATAAGCACCTTGCGCTGCTTGGGCAACTGCTCCAGCACTTCCAGCATGCCGCCGGGGCCGTTTTGTGCCAGGTGGCCCATCTCGCGACCGGTGCGGGTGCCGACGCCACGGCGCTGCATTTCGTCGTCGTCCCACATCGTGCCGTCCACCAGCAGGCAATCGCTGCCGGCCATTATTTCCAGCAACGGTGCGTCAACCTTGCCCAGGCCCGGCGCATAGAACAGCTTGCCGCCGGTGCGCAGGTCTTCGACGATCAGGCCGATGTTGTCGCCCGGGTGTGGGTCGAATCGGTGAGGCGAGTAGGGCGGTGCCGCGCTGCGCAGCGGCAATGGTGTGAAGCGCAGGTTGGGGCAGGCGGGGATCGTGAAGCTGGCGTCCAGCTCGATGCGGTTCCAGGCCAGGCCGCCGTTCCAGTGGGTCAGCATGGTGAACAGCGGGAAGCCGGTGCTCAGGTCTTCATGGACCATGTCGGTGCACCACACCTGGTGCGGGCAGCCTTCGCGCAGGCTGAGCAGGCCGGTGGTGTGGTCGATCTGGCTGTCCATCAGGATGATCGCGCTGATGCCGGTATCCCGCAGCGCGCGGCCCGGTTGCATCGGGGCGAAGCCTTGAAGCTGGGCGCGGATATCTGGCGAGGCGTTGCACAGCACCCAGTTCACGCCGTCATCGGAAATCGCGATGGACGACTGGGTACGCGCCTCGGCCCGCAGGCTGCCGTCGCGAAAACCTGCACAGTTCACGCAGTTGCAGTTCCATTGCGGGAAACCACCGCCGGCGGCGGAACCTAGAATCTGGACAAACATGGCCGCTCCATTACACACAACTCAAAAATAAAAACGCCCCGGGCTAGCCGAGGCGTTGCATTGCGATACAAAGCCAATCAGCGGCTGGCAAAGTACATGGTGACTTCAAAGCCGATACGCAGATCAGTGTAAGCAGGTTTGGACCAGGTCATGTTCTTACTCCTACGAAGGGAAGGGACGTTTACTACCAAGTAATACATATAGTCCACCTCCAAGCGGAGATGTTCAGATGTGTGCATGTGAATGTTACGTACTTCTTTTGAAGATAGCGCTGTCCTGCGGGAAAAAGCCTTTTACCGAAGCGGCAATGATCAGCCAGATCGTTGCCAGGAGCCGGCGGCACAAGCGCCATTGGCCACACAGCACCATCCGCCTGCAGCAGCATTGAGTTGCTGTGCAGCTACCATTAAATCCTCACGGGTGCGGGTCTGGATGAAATCTTGCAGCTGCTGGATGTAATCCGACGGGTGGCCTGCCAAGTGCGCGTGCCAGAGCAGTTCAGCGGCTTGGGAAGTGGGTAGGGCGTCGAGGGAAAATTGCCGGGCCAGATCGTTCGGCAGTTCGCTGGCGTTGATCAGCGCGGGCAGTTGCTTCAGGAACGCCTGCAGGTGATCAAGTATTTGCGCAAGAGACGCGCTTGGGGATTGCACCCCAAACAGCAGGCCGGTTTGCCCGCTGTACTGTCGGATGTCGCTGAACACCGCGTAGCCCAATTGAAGCTCAACACGCAGTTGCTGGTAGAACGGCGCTTGCACCAGATGTGCGAGTAGACGCCAGCAAGCCTCGTCCGCCAGGGAGCGTGTGGCTGTCGGGCAGAACAGCAGCAACGCGGCGTCGCTGGAATCGGTCCTGACTTCGTGCCAACGATGCTGGCTGCTGATTGACGGCAGTTCGCTGATAGCCGCTTGCGGTTGGCCGGGCAGTTTCCCGGCTGCACTTTTTATCGCCGTCTCGCAGGCGGCGGGCAGCCCCACGGCGAGCCCTTGCCAGCGAGCGGTTGACCATCGGTCTCGCCCAGCAACCTGCTGTGCAGCTGGGATGTCGGCGCAATACCCGGGCAATGCCTTGAGTAACTGCCGGATCGCCATTGCCGGCGCCGGGGAGGATGACGCTCCGGCATTTTCGTCGAGCCGGGTCAGCTCGCGTGCCACTTCCTCCAATATCGCGGGCATGGGTTCGTGCAGCCCTAGCATCTTCAGCTGCCAGTGACCGCCGATTGTCTCGAAAGACAACTGGACGCCAGCCTGGCTGGCGTTCTCACGCAGCCGTGGGAAAAGCTCTGCATCCAGCGGCGAATCCAGATGCCAGCGCAGGTAGAGCGCGCCTTCATCTGTGTCGCCTGGCAAGGCCTGGCTGAAGGTCAGCGCCGAAAAGTCCTTTCGCCCACGGGAGCGATCCTGGGCGAACGTGCGCAGGCCGCGATGGGCGCTGGTTTGCCCGCGAATCAGCCCCGGGCGCTCTTCCCTGGCTGCCGGCTGCAGGAACGGATTGGTGGGCGGCAGTTGCCAGGCGTGCCGGGACGGCGGCAATTGCAGCGAGTCCAGCAGGGTCTTGAGGGAGCTGGCGCTTTGCTCGGACAGGACCAGTTCGTTGTCCTGCCGGGCCAATGCCAGGGCACCACTGACCTGTTGTTTGCGAGCAAGCAGCAAGGCGTACTCTTCCCGCAAGGGCGCCCAGTCACTGTGTGCGAAAAAGCTCAGCCAGTCGTGCAGCAGTTCTTCGATCAGTGTCGTCTGCTGCGCACCCTGAGTGTCCAGGGTGAACTTGATATCCAACAACGCCTGTCCGGCAAATTGATACAGCGCCGTTGCGTTAATGGCGCTGACTAACTGCCGCGACTGCAACTCGGCGAGCAACCCGCCGGGCGCCGAAGTGTTCAGCCACAGGCAGAGGAAATCCAGCGCCTCAGGGGAAGCCTCGCTCACAACCACCTGATGCCAGTGGTGTTCATCGGTGTGTTGATAAGTACGTTGATTGCCGGCCAGCAACGCTGGCGCCGGCGTCTGTCGCCGCAGAGGTGCAGTCTTCAGCGCAGCGCCAAACTGATGCGCCAATGCCTCCAGCTCCACCAGCGACTGAGGGCCCGCAAGGCTCAAGGTCATCTGCCCGGAATGATAGAAACCTTCATAAAAATCCCGCAACGCCTGCTGAAAATCCTCACGCTCTACCGGCAAGCTATCCCGGTTGCCCGCATGAAACGCGCGCAACGGATGACCCGCCGCAACACCTCCCAGCAACGCTTGTTGCTGTTGCGCCGTGGCATCTTGCGACCAGGCAATAAACTCCGCCTGCAATACTTCGCGCTCACGCAACTGGTCTTCCAGGGCCAGGCGCGGATGGGCGAGCATGTCCCCCAGGCGCTCCAGTGCGGCTTCAAATGCCGTAACAGGCACCTCAAAGAAAAAGTCGGTAGTGCGCTCGCGGGTGCTGGCATTCACCTGTCCACCCTGGCGCTGGACGTAGGCCATCAGCCCTTCGCTTGCAGGAAAACGCTCGGTGCCCAGGAACAATAAATGCTCAAGAAAATGCGCCAGTCCCGGCCACGCCAGGGGTACATCGTGGCTGCCCGCTGCAACGCGCAAGGCAGCCGCGGCGCGCTTCAAGCGCGGCGCATGATGCAAGGAAACCCGCAGGCCGCTGGCCAAGGTCAATTGAAGGTGATGAGGGTGGGCCGGCGCAGGCATGAGCACTTCCGAAACGTAGGAAGTGCCTATGCTAGCGCAAACCTGCCGGATCAGTGCTTGTGCAACGCACCATAAAGCTCGGGACGCCGGTCCAGCAGGTAGCGATTGGCCGCGCGTGAGTCGACCATCAACTGCCGATCAAGTGTGCCCACGATCAGCGCTTCATCCAGACCGGCCTGGGCAATCCGCTGGCCATCCGGCGCGGCGATGCTGCTTTGCCCGCAATACTGGATCTCGCCTTCCTGCCCGCAGTAATTGGCGTAAGCCACATAACACTGGTTTTCAAACGCCCGCGCCCGCACGGTCACATCGGCGACGAAATCGAAAGGCACCATATTGGCCGTCGGCACCAGGATCAACTCCGCCCCGGCCAGCGCCAGGCGCCGGGTGTTCTCCGGGAATTCCAGGTCATAGCAAATCAGGAAACCCAGCTTCCAGCCGTTCAATTCCACCAGCGGAAAATCATCGTCCCCGGCGCTGAACATCGAGTTGTCGAGGTCGCCAAACAGGTGGGTCTTGCGGTAGTTGCACAGGCGTTGGCCGTTGGCGTCTATCAACTGCACGGCGTTGTAGATCTGCCCGTCTGCACCGCGCTCCGGATAGCCATACAGAATCGCCACGCCCGAGTTTTTCGCCAGCGCGGCGATGGACTGGGCAGCGGGGCCGTCCTGGGTTTCAGCCAGGGCGCCGACCGCTTCCACGCCGATGTTATAGCCGGTGAGAAACATCTCCGGCAGCACCAGCAGGTCGGCGTCGGTGGCCTCTTGCGCCAACTGATGCAGGCGCTTGAGATTGCCGGCCACATCCAGCGGCAGAGGCGGGCATTGATACAGGGCAACACGCATGGGCAACTCCTTACTCGGGCAGTGCGATCGGCCCGATTTCATCGAACACATCCCCCGGCCCCGGGTTCTGCGGGTGAGTGCTGCCACCGAAGTGAGTCATGATGCCCCACACCGCGTTCAGCGAGGTTTGCACGGCGCCTTCAACCCACGCCGGGGTCCAGGACACGTCGTCACCGGCAATGAAAATACCGCGTTGCTCCGCCGGCATGTCCTTTTGCATGAAGTGCGCGTACATCCGTTGGTTGTAGCGATAGTGACCGGGGAGTGCGCCTTTGAAAGCTCCGAGGAAATGTGGGTCGGCTTCCCATGACACGGTGATCGGGTCGCCGATGATCCGCGCGGTGATGTCGACTTTCGGGTAGATCTTCTTCAGCGCATCCAGAGCCAGTTTCACGCGTTTCTCGATGGGTTGCGGAAGCATTTTCAGCGCATCGCTCATCCAGGAGTAGGACAGGCAAATCACCCCCGGCTTGTCGTCACCGTTGTCGAAGAGATAGGTGCCGCGGGTCAGGCGATCCGTCAGCGTCATGCTCATCAGGTCGCGGCCGGTTTCCGGATCCTTGTCCTTCCAGAATGGCCGGTCGACCATCACGAAGGTCTTCGACGACTGCATGTAGCGGGTGCGGTCCAGGGCCATCCACATCTTTTGCGAGAACAGGGTTTCGTCGCACTCGATCTGGGTGGTCAGCAGCCAGCTCTGGCAGGTGGTCAGCACGGCGGCGTATTCGCGGGTGTCACCGTAGTTGTCGGTGACGGCGAAACGGCCGTCCGGCGCGTGGGCAATGCGCTTGACCCCGGCCCGTGGCGCACCGTTGTGCAGGGAACTGAGGCTGGTGCCTTCGGGCCAGTGGGCGCAACGCTCCGGCACATGGCGCCAGATGCCCATGGGCACTTGGGCGACGCCGCCGACCACCAGATGCTGGTGATCGTCGCAGTTGGTCATCACCACGCGGAAGATTTCCAGCATCGAGTTGGGGAAGTCCGAGTCCCAGCCGCCGGTGCCGAAACCGACCTGGCCGAACACTTCGCGGTGATGAAAGGACAACTTGGCGAACGCTTTGGAGGTCGCTACGAAGTCGTAGAAGGTGCGGTCGTCCCACAACGGAACCAGCGTATTCCACAGCTCTTTCAGGCGCGGTACGTCACGGTCGCGGATGGCTTGCTGGATATTGGCGAACTGCGAGCCGGCTTCCAGGGCGTCGGCCCAGGCGTCAGCCACTTCCTGGAACAGTGCAGGAAGGTCAGCGAGTTTCTGTGCGTAGTGCGTCTGGCCTTCGAGGTCGATGACCGTGCTGCCGGAAGCCGGCGTCAGCGGGTTGGGGAAGGGTTTGGTCTCCAGCCCGAGCTTGTCTACATAGTGGTAGAACGCGGTGGAGGACACCGGGAAACGCATGCCACCCAGTTCCGCAATGATGCCTTCGGCGCCTTCAAACGCCTGGGAGCGCAGGCGGCCACCCATTTTCGAGGCTTCATACACCACGGGTTTAAGGCCCAGCTTCATCAACTCATAGGCGGCCACCAACCCGGCAATCCCGGCGCCGACGATCGCCACTTCGGCGCCGTGGTTGGCCGCCGGAATGCTGCCCAGGCCCGCCGGATGCTCGATCCAGTCATCAAAGGCAAACGGGAAGTCCGGGCCAAAGATGGTGATCGGCTTTTTACCGGTGGCGGGGTGGCGATTGGTCTTGCTGATGGTGCTGGAAGGAATGCTCATGGCTGACCTTGCTGGCGGCTCGGCGGGGCGCGACCCGCTGAGTATAGGAAAAGATGGCAGCCATTCTAGGGAGCGTAGCGTTCGTTAATAAGACGCAATGTGTCGTCGGATTGAATTGTTTTTAGTCAGAGTGACGAGCTTGCTGGTCAGATTGGTTGGCCGCGGTCCAGTTTGTTACTGAGGATGATCGAGGTGGTGGTCTTCTCCACGCCATCGACGCTGCCGATCTGGTCCAGCAGTTGATCCAGCTGTTCCGGCGAATCGGTGCGTAGCCAGGCCACGTAATCGAACTCGCCGCTTACCGCACATAACTGCTGAACCTGCGCCATGGCACTGATCCGGCGCAGCACTTCCTTGCCGGAGCGCGGTTGCACGGTGATCCCCACGTAGGCCTGCAAACCACCATCCACCACCCGCTGGCTGAGGCGCACGCCATAGCCGGTAATCACCTGGGTTTTTTCCAGGCGCGCCAGGCGTGAGGTGACGGTGGTGCGCGCGATGCCCAGTTGCCGGGCAAGCATGGCCACACTTTCACGCGCGTTGATCTGCAAGGCGGCGATCAACTGGCGATCGATTTCATCGAGGACGGGAGGGTGAGAGGCGGACAAGGTTTTCTCCGGCGCGGGCATCAGTGGGCGAGCATGTTACAGGCTCGGTCCTGGCGATACTGCCCGCCCGGCCGGGAATTTATTTTCGCCGCTGATCGAACACATTATTTTGTGCCAGATTGTGAAAAGTAACTGTTTGGTACATTATTTTGCGTTAGGTATGCAGGAAGGACGTTTGCGCGATGAATAACTTTGGGGCTGCCACCGGCAGCAGATGGTTGCTGGTTGGGCTGGGCCTGCTGATCGCCTTGATCGGCCTGGGTTTGGCAGGCGGTGGCGGTTACCTCGTAGTGCTGGGCGGCAGTTGGTATTTCCTGCTGATGGGCCTGGCGATGCTGGTCTCTGGTGTGCTGATCGCCAAGCGCCGGCCTCAGGGAGCATGGCTGTACGCCGTGGCATTGGTGGTGACTGCGATCTGGGCGGTGTGGGATACCGGTCTGGAATACTGGCCGTTGGTTTCGCGAGTCCTGACCTTCGCCGTCATCGGCCTGGTAGTCGCGCTGATTTATCCACAGCTCGCCCGCGCTTCGGGATCGACACCCGGGCGCGGCGCCTATGGCGTTGCCGGGCTGCTGGGCCTGGGCGTGGTCGCCACCCTGGCGTACATGTTTGTACCGACCCACGTGGTCAAGGCCAGCAGTGAGCCTGCGGTGACTGCGGTAACGCCGGGCACCGAGCAAAAAGACTGGGCCCACTGGGGCAACACCACCGCCGGCAATCGGTTTGCCGCGCTGGACCAGATCAACAAAGGCAACATCGACAAGTTGCAGGTGGCCTGGACCTTCCACACCGGCGACATCCCCGAGAGCAATGGCGCCGGTGCCGAAGACCAGAACACCCCGCTGCAGATCGGTGACAGCGTTTACGTGTGCACCGCCTACGGCAAAGTGTTTTCCCTGGACGCCGATACCGGTGCCCAACGCTGGAAATTCGATCCCCAGGGCAGCGGCCCCAACTGGCAGCGTTGCCGTGGCCTGGGGTATTTCGACAGCAGTGCCAGCGAGCAACCCGCCGGCGCCAAAGCCTGTGTGAAACGTCTGTTTCTGCCGACCGGCGATGCCCGGTTGATTGCGATCAATGCTGAAACCGGCGCGCCTTGCGAAGACTTCGGCGACCACGGCACCGTCGACCTGAAGACCGACATGGGCGAAGTGAAGCCCGGTTATTACCAGCAAACCTCGACGCCACTGGTGGCGGGAAATGTTGTGATCGTGGGTGGACGCGTGGCGGACAACTTCTCCACCGGTGAACCGCCAGGCGTGGTGCGCGCCTTTGACGTGCACAGCGGCGAACTGGTGTGGGCCTGGGATCCGGGCAACCCGAACACCACCAAACGCCCACCTGCAGGAGAGACCTACACCCGTGGCACGCCGAACGTATGGTCGGCCATGTCCTACGACGCCAAGCTCGGCCTGGTCTACCTGCCTACCGGTAACGCCACCCCGGATTTCTTCGCCGGTGAACGTACCGCCTATGACGACAAGTGGAGCTCCTCCATCGTCGCCATCGACGTGAAGACCGGCCAGGTGCGCTGGCACTTCCAGACCACTCACCACGACCTGTGGGACTTTGACCTGCCGGCACAGCCGCTGCTCTACGACATTCCGGATGGCAACGGCGGCGTGCAACCGGCACTGGCCCAAGTCACCAAGCAAGGTGAAATCTTCCTGCTCAACCGCGCAACCGGCGTGCCCATCGCCCGGGTAGAAGAGCGCCCGGTGCCCCAGGGCAATGTGCCCGGCGAACGTTATTCGCCGACCCAGCCGTTCTCGGTGGACATGCCTTCGATCGGCAATCAGCAACTGACCGAATCCGACATGTGGGGCGCCACGCCGTTTGACCAGTTGATGTGCCGCATCCAGTTCAAGGGTATGCGCCACCAGGGCGTCTATACGCCGCCAGGCCTGGACCGCGCGCTGCAATTCCCGGGCTCCCTGGGCGGAATGAACTGGGGCAGCGTGTCAGTGGACCCGAACACCCACTACATGTTCGTCAACGACATGCGCCTGGGTTTGGCCAACTACATGATCCCGCGCGACAAGATCGCCGCCGGTGCCAGTGGCATCGAAATGGGCGTGGTGCCGCAAGAAGGTACGCCATTCGGTGCAATGCGCGAGCGCTTCCTCTCGGCGGCGGGCATTCCGTGTCAGAAGCCGCCGTTCGGCACCCTGTCGGCCATCGACCTGAAAACCCACAAGCTGATGTGGCAAGTGCCGGTGGGCACGGTTGAAGACACCGGGCCGCTGGGCATCCGCATGCACATGCCGATTCCAATCGGCATGCCGACCCTCGGCGCGTCCCTGGCCACCCAGTCCGGCTTGCTGTTTTTCGCCGGCACCCAGGACTTCTACCTGCGCGCTTTCGACACCGGCAACGGCAACGAGATCTGGAAATCACGGCTGCCGGTGGGTAGCCAGTCGGGGCCGATGACCTACGTGTCGCCCAAGACCGGCACGCAGTACATCGTGCTCACCGCTGGCGGCGCGCGACAGTCGCCGGACCGTGGGGATTATGTGATTGCCTACGCGTTGCCCAAGAAATAGGGCGTGAAAAAGCCGCACGGATGTGCGGCTTTTTTTTGCGTCTTAGATCGTGTCTGCCAGCAGGCATCGGGCAAAGAGTTGTGGCACCGGAAGGTTGCGCTGGCTGTAGCGGCTCAGCAAGATGATTTCCCGGTTAAAGGTCAGCTCGCCCAGCGGGATGACACGCACCTGCGGGGATCGGTCCAGCCATAGTCCGGCGTGGGGAACCAGTGAAACGCCCAGGCCGCATTCGACCATTTTGACCAGCGCCTCAATCTCGTCCAGTTCCAGCGCCACTTGCACGTCCAGCCGCTGATCCCGCAGAAAGCGACTGACCAGCCGCCCGCCAAACGAAGCCCGGTCGTAGCGCACGTGAGGATGAGCGGCGAGCAGTTGCAGCGGGTCATCCCCCTCGACCGTCAGCGGCGCGATCAACACAAACGGCTCCCTGCGCAGCAGTTGCACGTGCAGTTCCTTGGGCAAGTCAAAGGGTGGGCGAATGATGATCGCCGAGTCGAGTTCGCCTGCATCCACCTGGCTGAGCAGCTCCAGGGAAACTCCCGGCACCAACTTGCACTCCACCGTCGGCGCCGCCTGGCGCAAACGCACCAGGGCCTGGGGCAGCAGGCCGGTCTGGGCGGTGGTGATGGCGCCGACCTTCAACTCGCCCCTGTACTCATTGGCATCCACCGGCACAGCCATGCGGTTGAACGTCTCGAGAATTTCCCTGGCCAGCGGCAGCGCGCGGATCCCCGCCGCGTTCAGCGTGGCCTGGCGTCCGGTTCGGTCGAACAACTGCACGCCGAGCACCTGCTCCAACTGACGGATCTGCGCACTCACCGCCGATTGTGTCAGCCCGATATGCATGCCCGCTGCGGCGAACGTGCCATGGCGGGTAACGGCGATAAAGGTTTTCAGTTCCCGCAGCATGGGCGTCTCGATTGATCGAAATAATTTGAGCTCGATGCGAAAACTATCGTCTTTCCATCGGTTACGGCAAGGCTAGACTCGCAAGGACTTAATACCCATAGAGGTTAGACCTGATGGCACTGGCTCCTTTTCACCTGGCAATTCCGGTATTCGACCTGGCGGCAGCGCGGCAGTTTTATGGTGAGGTGTTTGGGTTGGAGGAGGGACGAGCCAGTGATCACTGGGTCGACTTCGACTTCTTCGGGCATCAATTGGTGATTCATGAACATCCGAAAACCGCTTCTCAAGAGGCGGCGCACACCAATGCAGTGGACGGCCACGACGTGCCGGTGCCGCATTTTGGCGTGGTGTTGAGTTGGGATGATTGGCATGCGTTGGCGGAGCGTTTGCAGGCGCGCAATACCCAGTTTGTGTTGGAACCGCATATTCGTTTCAAAGGCCAGGTGGGCGAGCAGGCGACGTTGTTCCTGTTTGACCCGTGCGGCAACGCGTTGGAGTTCAAGGCGTTCAAGGACATTGGGCAGTTGTTTGCCAAATGAGGGCGCTTTGATGAATGGCCTGGATGCGACGGGCATCGCCGAGGCGGTGGTTTCGGGGGCGATTACGCCGGCTTTGGTTGCTGAACACTTTCTTGCGCGCATAGGTGTCGACGAACCAGATATCCAGGCGTTTGTATCCTTCGACGCTGAGGCGGTGCGCGAGCAGGCGTTGCAGCTTGAAGGCTGTTCCGGTCCGCTGGCGGGCTTGCCCGTGGGGGTCAAGGACATCTTTGATACCGCCGACCACCCAACGGAATTCTATTCGCCGATTTACCTGGGTAATCGTCCATCGCGGGATGCCCATGTGGTGACGCTGCTACGACAGGCGGGCGCGATCATCATGGGCAAGACCCACACCACCGAATTTGCCTACATGCACACAGGGCCGACGCGTAATCCGCTCGATCTGTCCCGCACGCCGGGTAGCTCCAGCGCGGGTTCCGCGGCGGGGATGACGGCCGGGTTTTTCCCGTTGGCGTTGGGTACCCAGACGGCTGGGTCGCTGCTCAAGCCAGCCGCTTATTGCGGGTTGTATGCCTTCAAGCCATCGTTTGGACTGGTCTCGCTGGAAGGCGTGAAACCCCTGGCGCCGAGCTTCGATACCGTGGGTTGGTATGGCCGTTCGGTGCGTGATCTTGAGCGGGTGGCGCGGGTGTTGATCCCGGGGTTTCCGGCTGTTGAGGCGGGGCGTCGGCCCTTGCGGCTTGGTTTCTGCCGTACCTCTCGCTGGTCGGATGTGCAGCCGTTGGTGGCCGAGGCAATTGAACGAGCGGTTGCCCGGTTGGGGCCTCTTGTCAGTGAAGTCGTGTTGCCTGAGGCGTTCGACGGAGTATTCGACGATCACCAGTTGATCAACGATTGCGAAGGTGCCCGTTCATTGGCCAAGGAATTTCAGTCTCATCCTGAGTTACTCAGTGATTCGACGTTGGCCATGATTGAGCGTGCGAAGGCTACAAGCTGGGAACAGGAGTCGGCTGCGAAGGCACGCCTCGCACAACTCGCCCCGCAGCTCGCGCAAATCTGCCAGCCGTTTGATGCGATGTTGAGTGTTTCCTGCGGGATGCTGGCGCCGGTGGGGTTGGCGACCACGGGCCCGTCGGACTTCATCAAGTTCTGGGGCGCGTTTGGATTGCCGCAGGTGAATGTGCCGGTGATGCGTGGGGAAGGGGAGTTGCCGGTGGGGTTGCAGGTAATTGGGGCGTTTAGAGGGGATGCGCCGTTGCTAGGTACGGCGCAAGTCATTGTTAATGCGTTGGTAAGCTGAGAGTCAGTCAAGGCACAAAAACTGACATTAGTTCGCTGGCGAAGCGGCGATAGGCGTAGTCATCATATTCTTCGCATGAGCCCGTTCAGAAATGAGCGGGCTTTTTTCATTGGTGTGTCCTGTGTGTATAAAAGATGCTGCAGGATACCTTCGGTGTGTAAGATACACACTGTGGAGCGGGCGCGATGAGAAGCAGAGAGGTAATTGACTTGCTGATGGCGGATGGATGGTTTGAGGTGGCGGCGAAAGGCAGTCACCATCAATTCAAGCACTCAACCAAGCCCGGCCGGGTGACGGTTCCTCATCCTAAATCAGAGATAGCCAAGGGGACCTTGCACAGCATTTTGAAATCAGCAGGCCTGAAGTGATGACCGTAGGTTATGTGGTGAATGATCCCGCTGCGGCTCATTCAAAGGAGGAAAAATGAAATTTCCAGTGGTGATACACAAAGACGCTGATTCAGATTACAGCGTGACCGTCCCGGACGTGCCAGGTTGCTTTTCTGCGGGCACAACCTTTTCCGAAGCTCTGGATAATGTCCGCGAAGCTTTAGCGCTGCACCTCGAGGGATTGGTTGCTGATGAGGAGCGGCTTCCTCAGGCTAGAGAGGTCGACGTCCATTTGGAGAATCCGGACTTTGCGGGTGGCGTGTGGGCGGTGATCGACTTTGATCTCACTCCTTACCTGGGCAAGTCAGTCAGGTTCAACGCCTCACTGCCTGAGCAACTTTTGAATCGTATCGATGAGCGAGTGCAAAAAGACCATCGCTATGCCTCGCGCTCTGGGTTCCTGGCGACGGCGGCTTTGCGCGAACTTTCCGTTTGATAACGGGCCGGTAGAGCACGCAGTACAAAAAAGGCTTACACCGCAAAGCGTAAGTCTTTCTTTTATTCGAGGAGGTGTGATCAGCGAGACTACGACCCCTTGCACACCTTCGCAGCGGCAGCATCGTTCGGGATAAATGAATCCGGCGCGCCCGGCTTCAGCACCACGTACCCTCGCCGCCACGGTTGATCGTCCACCAGATTCCAGCGATGCCCTGTGCCGGTGTTGTCTTCGGCGATCAGTACTTCACCCGGATGCAACGTGAACTTCTCACCGCCGCGTGTCACGAACGCCAGGGTGCCGGACAGCGTCATGACGTACTGTGGCTCCGGGTCGTTATGCCAGCTATACGAGGAATGCGCCGCCGTTTGCTTGAAGTGAACGGCGGTCACGTCATTGCGCATGCTCTGGTCGATGGTGCCTTCCAGTACGTGCGAATTGTTGTCGGCGCCGGTGCAGAGCTTGAATGCCTTGATGGAGTCAGTGGCGGCGGGGGCGGCTTGTGCGCCGCTCAAGGTTGCGAGGGTGATTGCGACGGCGGCTGTGGCACGTATGCCCAGGCCGTGGATTGCGTTGCGCGGCGAGCGTTTTTGCTGATGCATGGAACAAGTTTCCCTCGTGCTGAATTGGCGTTGACTGGGAATCATGGTCAGTGCCGTAGCCGTTCGGGACAACTAACTAATGTTTCATTGCTGCACGACTCACGCGCGCCAGAAACGACAAAGCCGCGCAATGCGCGGCTTTCAAGATGGTGGGCCCAGTAGGACTCGAACCTACGACCAAGGGATTATGAGTCCCCTGCTCTAACCAACTGAGCTATAGGCCCTCAGTAGGCCGCGGATTATAGCGATGGTTTCTTCGCTGTGCCATCCGAAAAGTCCGAAACGCTCATACGAAGGAACGTAGCGGCGAAAAGGTCCGGCGGCAGCGGCAGGCTGACGATATAGCCTTGCATCTGCTCACAACCTTCAGCCGCCAGAAACGCTTGCTGGGCCGGCGTTTCCACACCTTCGGCAATGATGGTGAATTGCATGCTGTGCCCCAGGGCAATAATGGCGCGCACGATCGCCGCATCGTGTGGGTCGTCGGGCAGGCCACGGACGAAGGATTGGTCGATCTTCAGGAAGTCCAGCGGCAGGCGTTTCAGGTAGCTGAGGGACGAATAGCCGGTGCCGAAGTCATCAATGGCCAGTTGCACGCCCAGATGCTTGAGCTGGTGCAGCACCTCCAGCGCCTCTTCGGCCTGGCTCATGATGAAGTTTTCGGTGATCTCCAGTTGCAGGCAGCCAGGCTCCAGGCGGTTGTCCCGCAGCAGTTGCTCGATGCGCGCCAGCAGGTTGGGGTGGCGCAGTTGCGCGCCCGCCAGGTTGACGGACAGCGGGCCGAAGTCATCAAAAATTTCTCGCCAGTCGTGCATCTGTCGGCAGGCCTGCTCCAGTACCCAGTCGCCAATCTGCAGGATCATGCCGTTCTCTTCGGCCAGGGCAATGAAGTGCTCGGGCGGCACTTCGCCGAAGGTGGGGTGGCGCCAGCGAATCAGGGCTTCGGCGCCGATCAGTTGTTGGGTGTCGAGGCTGAGTTTCGGCTGGTAATAGAGAGACAATTCGTCGCGCTCGATCGCTCGGCGCAGTTCGTGTTCCAGGGCCACGCGTTCGTTGGCTTGCGCGGTGAGGTCCTGGGTGTAGCTTTCGACGCGGTTGCGGCCCTTGGCCTTGGAGCGGTACATGGCGGCGTCGGCGTTTTTGACCAGGGTGGCGACGTCGTTGCCGTCCCGTGGGTACAGGCTGGTGCCGATGCTGGCGCTGATGAAGAACTCATGCTCGCCCGCCTGGAATGGTGGAGTGAAGCAGGCCAGCAGCTTATTGGCCAGGTGTTCGGCGTCGCTGGCTTGTTGCAGGCCGGGCAGCAGGATGATGAATTCGTCACCGCCCAGGCGGGCGACGGTGTCGACGTCTCGCAGTTGGTCCTTGAGGCGAACGGCGATGTCCTTGAGCAGCAGGTCGCCAATCGGGTGGCCGAGGCTGTCGTTGATGTGTTTGAAGCGGTCGAGGTCGAGGAACAGTACGGCGCCCTGGCTGCCGGTTTCCTGTTGGTTGTTGAGGGCGGCTTGCAGGCGGCTTTCAAACAGGGTGCGGTTGGGCAGGCCGGTCAGCGGGTCGTGGTGGGCCTGGTAATCGAGGCGCGCCTGGGCGTGCTTGAGGCTGGAGATGTCGGCAAACACGGCGACGAAGTGGGTGATCGACTCCTCGCGGTTGCGCACGGCGCTGATGGTCAGCCAGCTGGGGTACAGCTCGCCGCTCTTGCGCCGGTTGGAGATCTCGCCTTGCCAGTGGCCGTTGGCCGTCAGTTGGTGCCACATGGCCGCGTAGAAGGCGCTGTCGTGCAGGCCCGAGGCAAGCAGGCGCGGGGTTTGGCCGAGGGCCTCGGCTTCGCTGTAGCCGGTGATCTCGCTGAAGGCGCGGTTCACGGCGCTGATATTTTGCCGGGTGTCGGTGATCAGTACGCCTTCGGCCGTGCTCTCGAACACGGTGGCGGCCTGTTGCAGTTTTTCCTGCATCAGTTGGCGTTCGGTGATGTCCCGGGCGATGGTCAGCATGCAGTCGTCGTCGCCGATGGGCAGCGGGCGGCTGGAGACTTCACACAGGCGAATTTCGCCGTCGCTGCGGCGGATGTGGCAGACAAAGTCGCGGACAAATCCATCCCGTTGCAGCCGCTCCAACATATCTTTGCGTTCGTTCAGGTCGACCCAGATCCCGAGGTCCAGGGTTGACTGGTCCAGTGACATCACGCTGTTAAAGCCGGTAATTCGACTGAATCCTTCGTTGACCTCAATCAGCAAACCGTCGCTTTGGCGGGACAACAGCAGGCCGTCGGGAGAGGCATGAAAGGCCTTGGCGAATTTCTCTTCGGAGGTCTGCAGTCGCTGCTGGGTTTCTTTCAGCTGGGTGATGTCACGCACCACCACGACCAGAGCTTCGGTGGTATCCAGTTGAAAGGGTTCGGCGGAGATCAGTCCGGTGAAGGCCTGGCCGTTGCTGCGCAGGAAGGGCATTTCCAGGTTGCGGATGCTGGTGGTCTGTACCCGTTGCAGCAGGCCGGGGCCTACGCCCTGGATGCCCCAGATATTCAGTTCAGTGGCGGTTTTTCCTACGACTGCTTCGGCGCTCAGGCCGATCTGGTCTTCGAATGCCTTATTGACCTCCATCAGGCAGCCGTCCGACAGCCGGGCGATGACCAGGATGTCCGGGCATTGCTGGAACACAGAGGCGAATTTCTGTTCCGAAAGCTGCAACGCTTCCTCGGTGCGCTTGGCTTCGCTGATGTCGATCATCAGGCCGCGCAGCACGGGCTCGTGGCCGTGTTCGATCAGGCTGACGATGTCCCGCACCCACAGGCAGCGTCCATCGGCGGTGATCACCCGGTAGTCGACACTGTGGTCGCGGTTGGCCCGGGTTTCGGCGTAGCAATAGGATTCGGTGCGGGTCAGGTCCGCGGGGTGGATGATGTTGCGCCAGAAGCCCGGGATCAGCCAGTGGGCACGGGGGTAACCCAGCAGTTCCTCGGCGTGGGGCGACACGTAGCTGTAGGTGAAATCGCTGATACTGGCTTCCCAGGCGATCGCGGAAAGGCTCTCCACCAGGCCGCGATAGTGGTATTCGCTGCTGCGCAGTTCCTGTTCGAGGGCGACCCGGCGGGAAATTTCCGAGCTGAGCCGACGATTGATCCGAATAACCACGGCCAGCACGATGCTCAGCAACAGCACGGCAGGCAACCCGTAGAGCAGCACATCCGTCCAGAGCGTGCGGTGGTCGATGACGTTGCCGACCCAGCGCTGCTGGATGGCCTCGGTCTCAGACGGGCTGATGTCGGCCAGGACTTTATCGAGGATGCCCACCAGCATCTTGTCGTCCTTGGGTACGCCCATGGCCAACTGATAGCGGTAAGGCGTTTCGCCGCTGATGTACAGGCCTTCCAGCTTGAGTTGGCGCAGGCTCCACACGCTGGACGCCAGATCGCCCACTACGGCGTCGACCTTGTCGGTGGCCAGGGCCTGCAGCGTAGCGCTGACATTGGGCATGGCCACCAGGTTGAGGTCCGGGTGGTGAGTGCGCAGCAGTTCATGGGGCGCGTAGTTTTCCACCACGGCCACCTTCAACCCGTACAGGTCTTTGAGGCTGCGTGGTTGCGGGCCGCCTTCGTGGGCGAGGATGACGATGGGGAAGTCGAGATAAGGCCGGGTAAACGACAGGAAACCCTGGCGTTCCGGTGTGGACATGATGCCCGGCAGCAGGTCGAGCTGGTTGTTGCGGGCCTGTTCCAGCACGGCGCTCCAGTTCACCGGCTCGATCAGTTTGATCCTGACGCCAAGGCGATCCTGCATCAGCCGCACATAATCAGCGGCCAGGCCCTGGTAGCGACCGTCTTCATCGCGGTATTCAAAGGGTGGCCAAGAGGCGTCGACGCCCAGGCGCAACTCTTGGTGGTCCGCCAGCCAGCCACGCTCTTCATCGGTGAGAGTCAACGCGCCAGCCGTTGCGGTCCAGGTCAGCAGCGACAGCAGTAACACGGTCGGCAATCTGGGCATAACGGTCTCGTTATGGCACGGGGAATGTTTCGAGTGTAGACGGGCATTGCGGAGGAGGGGAGGCAGCGAGGATTTAATCTGCAGAAGCAAAAACCCCGGCCTGGGCCGGGGTTTTTGTGATCACTCGTCGAGGAAGGAGCGCAAATGCTCGCTTCTCGTCGGGTGGCGCAGCTTGCGCAGCGCCTTGGCTTCGATCTGACGAATCCGCTCACGGGTAACGTCGAACTGCTTACCAACCTCCTCAAGGGTGTGGTCGGTATTCATGTCGATGCCGAAGCGCATGCGCAGTACCTTGGCTTCACGGGCAGTGAGGCCGGACAGTACGTCGCGAGTCGCTTCTTTCAGGCTCTCAACGGTAGCAACATCGATTGGCGACTGCATGGTCGAGTCTTCGATGAAGTCACCCAGATGGGAGTCTTCGTCATCACCGATCGGGGTTTCCATGGAGATCGGCTCTTTAGCGATCTTCAATACCTTGCGGATTTTATCCTCAGGCATTTCCATGCGTTCGCCCAACTCTTCCGGGGTCGGTTCGCGACCCATTTCCTGCAACATCTGCCGGGAAATACGGTTGAGCTTGTTGATCGTCTCGATCATGTGCACCGGAATACGGATGGTGCGGGCCTGGTCGGCGATCGAGCGAGTGATCGCCTGACGGATCCACCAGGTGGCATAAGTCGAGAACTTGTAGCCGCGACGGTATTCGAACTTGTCCACCGCTTTCATCAAGCCGATGTTGCCTTCCTGGATCAGATCGAGGAATTGCAGGCCACGGTTGGTGTACTTCTTGGCGATGGAGATCACCAGACGCAAGTTCGCTTCAACCATCTCTTTCTTCGCGCGGCGGGCCTTGGCCTCACCGATCGACATGCGACGGTTGATGTCCTTGATCTCGGCAATCGTCAGACCGGTTTCAGTCTGCAATGCAGTCAGCTTCTGCTGGCAACGAACGATGTCGGCCTGGAGGCGACCAATGGCTTCAGCGTATTTGCTTTTGCCTTTGGCCAGTGCGTCGGTCCAGCTTTCGTCGACTTCGTTGCCCGGGAACTGGCGCAGGAAGTCGGCACGCGGCATGCGCGCATCACGGACACAGAGCTGCATGATCGCACGCTCTTGTGCACGCAGACGCTCAAGGGCGCTACGAACCCGCTCAACCAGGCCTTCGAATTGCTTCGGTACCAGTTTGATCGGCATGAAGAGTTCAGCCAGGGCCAGCAATTCAGCAGTTGCCTGCTTGCTGCCGCGACCGTGCTTCTTCAGGGCCTTACGAGCCAGTTCCATCTGATCGGAGACCGCGCCAAAGCGCTGGGCTGCGATGATCGGATCCGGACCGCTTTCGACTTCTTCTTCGTCATCGGTGCTGGCTTCAGCTTCGTCGTCGTCGGTGTCGTCGTCTGCTTTCGCAGCCTTGGCATCGATCGGTGGCGGAATTTCAGCCGCAGGTGGCGCAATGCCGTCGTCCGGGTCGATATAACCGCTCAGGACGTCGGACAGGCGGCCACCTTCGGTGGTGACGCGAGTGTACTCGGAGAGAATGTGGTCAACCGTGCCTGGGAAGTGCGCGATTGCGCCCATCACTTCACGGATGCCCTCTTCGATACGCTTGGCGATTTCGATTTCGCCTTCACGTGTCAGCAGCTCTACCGTACCCATTTCGCGCATATACATGCGCACAGGGTCAGTCGTGCGACCGATGTCGGTCTCGACCGCTGCCAACGCGGCGGCTGCTTCTTCAGCGGCTGCCTCGTCGGTATCGGCGTCGGCCAACATAAGGGCGTCCGCATCCGGAGCACTCTCGTGTACGGGGATCCCCATGTCATTAATCATGCGGATGATGTCTTCCACCTGCTCTGGATCTGAAATATCCTCAGGCAGGTGGTCGTTGACCTCTGCGTAAGTCAGATACTTCTGCTCACGACCAAGGGTGATCAACTCTTTGATACGAGACTGCTGTTGCGCTTTTCCGGACATAACACCCTATCCACTGAAGGTCTTGGCGGGCAAAAAACAAGCCGAGGATTATACCCGAGCTATGACCTCACACGCCAGCTGAGGTCGGGTTTGATGCGGAAACATTGCGACTTAAAAGGTCGCGCAGTTGATTTTTCTCTTCGGCGGTCAATTCACTCTGACGCGCTTTTCGAAGAAGTTGTTCCAGGTTTCGCTCGCGTTGACGAGCTACCAAGCTAGTAATGGTGTCGAAAAACTGTTGTTCAAGGTTATCGCCATCAATCAGCCATTCCTTTTCTGCCAATGCCTTCAGCAAACGGCCCTGTTCGGTGCCGTGCCAGCGTGCAATCAGCTGGAATGAGTTTAGCTTAGGATTCTTCTGTACGGCTTCGAGCAGGGCCACCAACAGTTGCGTATTGGTGTGGTCTTCGGCCGCAAAGTGCCCCGCATCCTCGACTTTTTGTGCCAGTTGCGGGTGGTGCAAAAGTGTACGCAGGGCTGCCATGGTGGGCGGCTCTACTGCTGCTGGGACGCGTGGGCCGCGCGGTTCGTCACGGTCACCGCCACGTTTGCCGTTTTTGTCCCAGGGTTTCTTGTCCCATTTCTTGCCGCCGGCGCCGGGTTTCTTCGGTGTCCACTCCTGCTGGGGCGTGTAGGCCTCCTGCGGTTGGTGGAAGTCGGAGTAGTCCGGCATGGCGTCGTAATCCATGCCCGGGTCGTAGGCCGGCGGCGCCTCTTGCGGCGCGCTGCGGGCCAGCTGGCTGACGGCCTCGCCACTCAAGCCGGTGATTTCCAGCAGGCGCTGGCGCATCAGGGTGCGCAGGTTGGCGCCCGGAACCTTGTCGATCAGCGGTGCCGCGAGGGTGACCATGTGGGCCTTGCCCTCGAGGGAGCGCGGGTCGGACTCTTCGGTCAGTTGCTGGAAAAAGTAATCGGCCAGCGGTTGTGCGTGTTGGTTGATGCGCGCGCGGAACGCGTCGGTGCCTTCGGAGCGGACCAGGGTGTCCGGGTCTTCGCCTTCGGGCAGGAACAGGAAGCGTGCGCGCCGCCCGTCCTGCAGGCTCGACAGGGTCGACTCAAGGGCACGCCACGCTGCGTTGCGGCCGGCCTGGTCGCCGTCGAAGCAGAACAGTACGTTGGGCACTACGCGAAACAGGCGCTTCAAGTGCTCTTCGCTGGTCGCGGTGCCCAAGGTCGCCACGGCGTTGCGCAAACCTTGCTGGGCCAGGGCAATCACGTCCATATAGCCTTCAACCACGATGATTTCGTCGAGGTTGCGATTGTTCTTGCGCGCTTCAAACAGGCCGTAGAGTTCCTGGCCTTTATGAAACACCGGGGTTTCCGGTGAGTTCAGGTATTTGGGCTTGTCGTCCCCCAGCACCCGGCCGCCGAACGCGATTATGCGGCCGCGGCTGTCGCGGATCGGGAACATCACGCGGTCGCGGAAACGGTCATAACGCTTGCCGGTCTCGGCGTTTTCCACCAACAGGCCGGCGTCGATCATGGCTTTTTGCTGCAGGGTGTCGCTGCTCAGGTGCTTGTACAGGTTGTCCCAGCCCGGCGGGGCGAAGCCGAGGCCGAAGTCGCGGGCGATTTCACCGGTCAGGCCGCGGCCCTTGAGGTAATCGACGGCGGCTTTGCGCTGCGGGTGGCTTTTCAGTGCCTGGCGGTAAAAGTCGGCAGCAGCGGTAAGCAGCGGGTACAGCGGCGAATCGGTGGGTTGCCGCGGTTTGTGCGGGCGGCCACTTTCTTCGCGGGGGATTTCCATGCCGGCGGCTTTCGCCAGTTCCTCGACGGCCTGGGGGAAGTCCAGGTTGTCGTGGTCCATGATGAAGCCGAGGGCGTTGCCGCCAGCGCCGCAGCCGAAGCAGTAGTAGAACTGCTTGTCAGGGCTGACGCTGAACGACGGAGTCTTTTCCTTGTGGAACGGGCAGCAGGCGGTGTAGTTCTTGCCGGCCTTTTTCATCTGCAGGCGCGAGCTGACAACATCGACGATGTCGGTGCGGTTCAGAAGGTCGTCAATAAAGCTCTGGGGAATTAGCCCGGCCATGGCGTTCTCGTCATCACTGCGTGTAAAAGAGGGCCCGCAAAGTGCTCAAGGCGCGCGTGTTGTGCGGCTCGATCTACTGTCGTCTGCTTGGTCTGTCAGGAAGTGTATCTGCCGAACATTCACTGACGTTAGTTCCGATCAGTGCCCGGCGTAGAAATGTTGCCCGGGAGTCCGGTCTTGGCCATGTGGGGGCCTCGGAAGCTCATCGGTGGGCGCAGCCGACCTGTTGATCGCCTGTTAAAAAATAAGTGTGCTCGTCAGTAGCCTTGTTAGGCTCGTCAGAAGAGACGTGCACCGCTGGCAAAAGAGCCAGTCCTGACGTGTGAAGCAGTTCGTTTCAGTCGCGTGTGCGGCGTCAACGGTGAAGCATCAAGCGATATCCGCAAATGCCAACAGCCCGGCTGAGGGCCGGGCTTGGCAGAAGCTTGCTACGAACGTCTGTGTATTAGTACAGGCGAACGGCGCGGCGCTGCTCGCGCTGAACTTTCTTGGCGTGACGCTTAACAGCGGCTGCTGCTTTACGCTTACGCTCAGAAGTTGGCTTCTCGTAAAATTCGCGGCTACGAACTTCAGCCAGAACACCGGCTTTTTCGCAGGAGCGCTTGAAACGACGCAGAGCTACGTC
The DNA here is from genome assembly GCF_054071215.1 of Pseudomonas sp. SDO5522_S412. Classification (NCBI taxonomy): domain Bacteria; kingdom Pseudomonadati; phylum Pseudomonadota; class Gammaproteobacteria; order Pseudomonadales; family Pseudomonadaceae; genus Pseudomonas; species Pseudomonas sp. SDO5522_S412. The sequence continues at coordinate 82,016 of NZ_JBSVWQ010000003.1, forward strand.
GAAGGGTTCGTTCTCTTTTACTTTGACGGCTGGCATCCAGAGCTACCTTCTTTCATTACCGGGAATCAACGTTCTCGTCGCAAAAAATTCGCGGCTGAGGTCGTCGGTTTTTAAGGGTTGCGGATGTTAACCCCTCATTGCCCGGAATGCAAAGCCTCTGATCGAAAACCGCTAGTCGGGAGGGGGAGTGGCGACTATTATGCGCGCCTTCGAATTCAGCCTCTACAAGGCGCAAACCCATGCTAGTTCTGGGATTAGAAACCTCGTGCGACGAAACCGGTGTCGCACTTTACGACAGTGAACGCGGGCTTTTGGCCGACGCACTGTTCAGTCAGATCGACCTGCATCGCGCCTATGGCGGCGTGGTGCCGGAGCTGGCCAGCCGTGATCATGTGAAACGCATGCTGCCATTGATTCGCCAGGTGCTGGACGAGGCCGGCTGCGTGCCGACCGAGATCGACGCCATTGCCTATACCGCAGGCCCCGGATTGGTCGGAGCCCTGCTGGTTGGGGCCTCTTGCGCCCAGGCGCTGGCATTTGCCTGGGGCATTCCGGCCCTTGGTGTGCACCACATGGAAGGCCATTTACTGGCACCGATGCTGGAAGAAAACCCGCCAGCGTTCCCGTTCGTCGCTTTGTTGGTTTCAGGCGGCCATACGCAGCTGGTTCAGGTCGACGGAATCGGTCAATACACGCTGCTGGGCGAAAGCCTGGACGACGCTGCCGGTGAAGCTTTCGACAAGACTGCGAAGATGATGGGCCTTAATTATCCGGGCGGCCCGGAAATCGCCCGCTTGGCAGAAAAAGGCGTTCCGGGGCGCTATACCTTCCCGCGCCCGATGTGCGATCGCCCTGGCCTGATGTTCAGTTTCAGCGGCCTGAAAACCTCTGCCCTGAACACCTGGCAGCAGAGCGTCAGCGCCGGAGACGACAGTGAGCAAGCCCGTTGCGACATCTCGCTGGCGTTCCAGCAGGCCGTGGTGGAGACTTTGACCATCAAGTGCAAGCGGGCCCTGAAGCAGGCGGGCATGAAGCGCCTGGTGATCGCGGGCGGCGTCAGCGCGAACAAGGCGCTGCGCAGCTCCCTGGAGAAAATGCTCGGCGACATGAAGGGCGACGTGTTTTATGCGCGTCCCGAATTCTGCACCGATAACGGTGCGATGATCGCCTATGCCGGTTGCCAGCGTTTGCAGGCCGGGCAGCATGAAAGCCTGGCAATCAGCGTGCAGGCGCGCTGGCCGATGGAGCAGTTGCCGCCGCTGTAACGGGCGAACGTGAGCCGGGTTCACCGGGCGTATTTAAAAATGCCGTTCGCGCCCGGCAAACAGGTCGCGTAAATTGCCCCGGTGGCGCCAGACGATCAGCAGCGTGAGCACGCTCATCGGCACCAGCGCCTCCGGTTCCTGCCACGCCAGCAACGGCAGGGTCAGGGGCGTGGCGATGAGGGCGGCCAGCGAGCTGGTGCGTGTCAGGTAGAACGTCAGCAGCCAGGCCAGGATGGCCAGCAGCGCCGCCGGTGGGTAGATCCCCAGCAGCATGCCGGCCGCCGTCGCAACGCCTTTACCGCCGCGAAAGCGAAAGTACAGCGGGAACAGGTGGCCGAGCACCGCGCAGACGCCGATCCAGGCTTGCTGTTGCAGCGACAGCCCGGCGAGATCGGCGATCAGCACCGGCAGCAGGCCCTTGCAGACGTCGCCGAACAGCGTGAGTACGGCGAGTTTCTTGCCGGCCAGGCGCAACATATTGGTGGCGCCGGCATTGCCTGAGCCACTCATTCGCGGGTCGGGATTTCCCGTCAGGCGGCTGAGCAAAATGGCGAAGGACAGCGAGCCGAGCAGGTAGGCGAGAGTCGCCAGTAACCAAAACATGCTAACTATTCCGGGCGAGGACGCCCTGATTCTAACGGGGCATCGCGCCCTTGTCGTGCAGCGGAGAAGAGTGCTTGGACAGAGTGTTTATCGAAGGCCTGGAAGTCGACACCGTGATCGGGGCCTACGACTGGGAGCGCGGTATCCGGCAATGCCTGCGTCTGGACCTGAGCTTCGCCTGGGATAACCGCCCGGCCGCTGCCGGTGATGACCTGACCCTGGCGCTGGATTACGCCAGCGTGTCCGCACGGATCCAGGCCTTTGCCGAGCAGGCGCAATTCCAGCTGGTGGAAACCTTCGCCGAGCGCCTGGCTGAAGTGTTGATGAGTGAGTTCCAGATTCCCTGGCTGCACCTCAAACTGACCAAGCCCGGCGCCGTACCGGCCGCCAAGGGTGTGGGCGTGGAGATCGAGCGCGGATGTCGCTAACTCAGGTTTACCTTGGTCTTGGCAGTAACATCGAGCGTGAGGCCCATTTGCACGCTGGCCTTGATGCGCTGGCGGGTTTCCTGACGCAGATGCGCTGTTCGCCGGTGTTTGAAAGCCAGCCTGTGGGCATAAAGAGCGGGCCATTCTTCAATCTGGTGGTGTCGGCGTATACCGACCTGCCGTTGATGGAGCTGGACCGCCGGCTGAAATTCATCGAGGCCGACAATGGCCGCTACGCCCCGGATCGCAAGGGCTTGCCGCTGGACATCGACGTGCTGCTGTATGGCGAGCTGGTGGGTAACTTCGATGGCCTGATCCTGCCCCGGGCCGAAATCCTGAAGAACGCGTTTGTGCTGTGGCCGCTGTCGTTGATGGCGCCGCAGCGTGTGCATCCTGAGGTGGGCAAGTCATTTGCCGCGCTGTGGCAGGATGCACACATTGACCAGGTACTGGCGCCGGTCGCGTTCGAATGGCGGGATCAGCCGTTGACGCCTGACTCGCTCTTGTAGGCTTTTAGCGCCTTGAGCCGTTCGCGTTTCAGCGCTTCGCCCAGTTCGGGACCTTTGTAGCCTTGTTCCAGTAGCGGCGCGACGGCCACACCTCTGGCCGCCAGCGCCGCACCGCGCAAATAATCGGCTTGTGGATAACTTCTCTGCTCAAGGCCCTTGCGCCCGCGGGCGTCCATCTCGCATGCCACCACAAACTCTTCAAAGCGTTGCGGGCGACGGTAAACGTCGAAGCTTTGCAGAAAATCCAGCAATGTCGAGGGCCTCAGCTCCAGTGCGCGGTGGCCGTGGGTGTGATATTCGCCCACCAGCAACGCCAACTCCTGGCAATCCCTTGGCACCTTGAAGCGTTCGTTCATCGCCTTGATCAGCTTCACGCCGCGTTGCTCATGAGCGATATGCTGCGGCAACTTATCCACAGGCGTGAGCCCCTTGCCCAGATCGTGCAGCAGGCAGGCCCAGCGGACGGTCAACGGTTGGGCATGGATGGCCGCCTGTTCCAGCACGCTCAATGTGTGCACGCCGGTATCGATTTCGGGGTGATGGGCCTCGGGTTGCGGCACGCCAAACAGTGCGTCGATTTCCGGCATCAGGGTTTTCAGGGCGCCGCAATCGCGCAGCACCTGGATAAACACCTGTGGCTGGTTTTCCATCAATGCGCGGGAAATCTCCTTCCAGCTGCGTTCGGGCGTCAAGGCTTCCAGTTCGCCCGACGCGCTGAGTTCGCGCATCAGTTCCAGGGTTTCGGGCGCTACCGTAAAGCCGAGGCCGGCATAGCGCGCGGCAAAGCGGGCAACGCGCAGGACACGCAGTGGATCTTCGGCAAACGCCGGGGAAACGTGACGCAGAATGCGTGCGTCCAGATCCTGCTGGCCGTGATAAGGGTCGGTCAGGTTGCCCGCGTCATCCTCGGCCATGGCGTTGATGGTCAGGTCGCGGCGGATCAGGTCTTCTTCCAGGGTAACTTCGGGGCTGGCGTGAAACACAAAGCCGCCATAACCCCGGCCGCTCTTGCGCTCCGTGCGGGCGAGGGCGTACTCGTCACCATTTTTCGGGTCAAGAAATACCGGGAAGTCCGAACCCACAGGCTTGTAGCCCAGGGCGAGCATTTCTTCAGTGGTAGCGCCGACTACGACACGGTCGATATCGGTAACGGGGATGCCCAGCAGGCGATCGCGTACCGCACCACCGACTTTGTAGATTTGCATGAAAAAGCCTCCATTAGCGGCACAGGATAACGCCTGCGGCCCGCCAATGGAGGCTTTGCCGTTTCACAGATGCACGACTGCCAGGTCCAGGCGGCCGTAATCGTTATCGCCGTGTTCGTTGCGGGGCGGAACGTGGTGGGTTTTCATGACCTGGTCGCCTTGCAGCGTCTCCAGGTGGATATCGAACCCCCACAGCCGGTGCAGGTGCTTGAGAACCTCCTCAGTGGACTCTCCCAGCGGTTTGCGGTCGTGCTGCTGGTGGCGCAGGGTCAGCGAGCGGTCGCCGCGTACGTCGATGCTGTAGATCTGCACATTGGGTTCGCGGTTGCCCAGGTTGTACTGCGCCGCGAGGGTTTCGCGGATGGTGCGATAGCCCGGCTCGTCATGAATGGCGGGCACCAGCAGATCGTCCTTGAGGTCGTCGTCCATGATGCTGAACAGCTTGAGGTCTCGAATCACCTGGGGGGACAGGTACTGCAGGATGAAGCTCTCATCCTTGAAGCTGCTCATGGCGAACTTGATGGTCGACAGCCAATCGCTGCCGGCAATCTCCGGGAACCAGCGGCGGTCTTCTTCGGTGGGGTGCTCGCACATGCGCCGGATATCGCGGTACATCGCAAAGCCCAATGCATACGGGTTGATACCGCTGTAGTAGGGGCTGTCGAAGCCCGGCTGGAAGACCACGCTGGTGTGGGACGTCAGAAACTCCATCATGAAACCGTCGGTGACCAGGCCTTCGTCATACAGGTCGTTCATCAGGGTGTAGTGCCAGAACGTGGCCCAGCCTTCGTTCATCACCTGGGTCTGGCGTTGTGGGTAGAAATACTGGGCGATCTTGCGCACGATCCGCACGATTTCCCGCTGCCAGGGCTCCAGCAATGGCGCGTGCTTTTCGATGAAATACAGGATGTTTTCCTGAGGTTCGGCGGGGAAGCGCGCATTGTCCTTGTCGTTGTTCTTGCCGGCGCGTTTGGGAATGGTGCGCCACAGGTCGTTGATCTGCTTTTGCAGATGCTCTTCACGGTCCTTCTGGCGCAGCCGTTCTTCTTCGGCGGAAATCGGATACGGGCGTTTGTAGCGGTCGACGCCGTAGTTCATCAGGGCATGGCAGGAGTCCAGCAGGTCTTCCACCGCGTCGATGCCGTGGCGCTCCTCGCACTGCATGATGTACTGCTTGGCGAATACCAGGTAATCGATGATCGAGCTGGCATCGGTCCAGGTGCGGAACAGGTAGTTACCCTTGAAGAAGCTGTTATGCCCGTAGCACGCGTGGGCCACCACCAGCGCCTGCATGCAGATGGTGTTTTCTTCCATCAGGTAGGCGATGCACGGGTCGGAGTTGATGACGATTTCGTAGGCCAGGCCCATCTGGCCGCGGGTGTAGGACTTTTCAGTGCTGAGGAAGTGTTTGCCGTAGGACCAGTGGTGATAGCCCAGGGGCATGCCCACGGACGCATAGGCATCCATCATCTGTTCGGCGGTGATCACTTCGATCTGGTTGGGGTAGGTATCCAGGGCATAACCCGCCGCGATGCGGCTGATTTCCCGGTCATAGGCCTGGATGAGTTCGAAGGTCCATTCGGACCCCGTGGATATGGGTTGGCGCTTATGCTCTTTGGCGGTCATGTCACTAACCTGCGCTGGAAGAGTTCACGGAAGACCGGATAGATATCGCCGGCCGAGACCAATTGTTGCTGGGCGAAGGTGTCAGCGAAGGCTTCGCTGATGCGCTCGTATTCGAACCACAGGGCCTGATGCTCGCGCGGGGTGATTTCGACGTAGGTGTAGTACTGCACGAACGGCATGATCTGGTTGATCAGGATGTCGCGGCAGATCGGCGAGTCGTCGTTCCAGTTGTCGCCGTCGGAAGCCTGGGCGGCGTAGATGTTCCACTCGTTGGCCGGATAGCGTTCGGCCATGATTTCCTGCATCAGCTTCAAGGCGCTGGAGACGATGGTGCCGCCGGTTTCCCGCGAGTAGAAGAATTCCTCCTCGTCGACTTCCCTGGCGCTGGTGTGATGGCGGATGAACACCACATCGATCTTGTCGTAGTTACGCTTGAGAAACAGGTACAGCAGGATGAAGAAGCGCTTGGCGATGTCCTTGGTCGCCTGGGTCATGGAGCCGGACACGTCCATCAGGCAGAACATCACCGCCTTGGAACTGGGATTGGGTTGCTTGACCAGCAGGTTGTACTTCAGGTCGAAGGTATCGAGAAACGGCACGCGATGGATTCGCGCGCTGAGTTTGGCGATTTCGGCTTCAATTTCCTGGATATCGCCGAAGTTGTCCGGCTCTTCGCGTTTCAGGCGTTCCAGTTCCGCCTTGGCGTCCCGCAGTTTTGCCCGGCTGCTGCCAGACAAGGCGATACGTCGCGCATGGGCCGAGCGCAGGGTGCGGATGATGTTGATCCGTGACGGGTTGCCTTCGTTGCTGATCCCGGCACGCACGGTCTTGAAGGTGTCGGTACCGGTCAGGTTGCGTTTGACCAGGTTGGGCAGTTCCAGGTCTTCGAACATGAACTCCAGGAACTCTTCCTGGGTGATCTGGAACACGAACTCATCCATGCCTTCGCCGGAGTTACCGGCCTTGCCCGGGCCTTTGCCGCCCGCGCCGCCCTGGGGCCGCTGGATATGTTCGCCGCTGGTGAATTCCTTGTTGCCGGGATGCACGACGGTCTGTTTGCCGCCCCGGCCGTGGTGCAGCACCGGTTCATCGATGTCGCGTCCGGGGATGCTGATCTGTTCGCCATGCTCCATATCGGTGATGGAACGGCGGCTGACGGCCTCTTCGACGGCCTTTTTGATGTGGTCACGGTAACGCCGCAGGAACCGCTGGCGGTTTACCGTGCTCTTGTTCTTGCCATTGAGACGTCGGTCGATCACATAGCTCATGTAGGAGCCCTCCGGGCAGCTTCAAGTTACAAGCTTCAAGCGGCAAGCTGGAAGCTTAAAGACAAGCGGTCGATTGCCAGGCTGTCCGGCGTACCGGGAGCCTGGCATTACACGCTTGTCGCTGCCTTACTGCGATTTGCGGACCCGCAAGTACCACTCGGAGAGCAGTCGTACCTGTTTGTCGGTGTAGCCACGCTCGACCATGCGAGTGACGAAGTCGTTGTGTTTTTGCTGATCCTCCTTGCTGGCCTTGGCGTTGAAGCTGATGACCGGCAGCAGATCCTCGGTGTTGGAGAACATTTTCTTCTCGATGACCACCCGCAGCTTCTCGTAGCTGAGCCAGGTAGGGTTCTTGCCGTTGTTGTTGGCCCGGGCGCGCAGCACGAAGTTGACGATTTCGTTGCGGAAATCCTTCGGATTGCTGATGCCGGCGGGTTTTTCGATCTTTTCCAGTTCCTCGTTGAGGGCTACGCGGTTGAGAATCTCGCCGGTTTCCGGGTCGCGGTATTCCTGGTCCTGGATCCAGAAGTCTGCGTACAGCACATAGCGGTCGAAGATGTTCTGGCCGTATTCGCTGTAGGACTCCAGATACGCGGTCTGGATTTCCTTGCCGATGAACTCGATGTAGCGCGGTGCCAGGTATTCCTTGAGGAAGCGCAGATAGCGCTCGCGGGTTTCAGCCTGGAATTGTTCCTGTTCGATCTGCTGTTCCAGCACGTAGAGCAGGTGCACCGGGTTGGCGGCGATTTCGTGCGGGTCGAAGTTGAAGACCTTGGACAGGATCTTGAACGCAAAACGTGTCGACAGGCCGTTCATGCCCTCATCCACGCCGGCGGTGTCGCGGTATTCCTGGATCGACTTGGCCTTCGGATCGGTGTCCTTGAGGTTTTCGCCGTCATACACCCGCATCTTCGAGTAGATGTTGGAGTTTTCCGGCTCCTTGAGGCGCGACAACACGGTGAACTGGGCCAGCATCTTCAGGGTGTCAGGCGCGCAATGGGCCTTGGCCAGGGAGCTGTTGAACAGCAGCTTGTCGTAGATCTTGATTTCATCGCTGACCCGCAGGCAGTACGGCACCTTGACGATGTAGATCCGGTCGATGAAGGCTTCGTTGTTCTTGTTGTTGCGGAAGGTGTGCCATTCCGATTCGTTGGAGTGGGCCAGCAGGATCCCGGTGAATGGAATCGCCCCCAGGCCTTCGGTGCTGTTGTAGTTACCTTCCTGGGTGGCGGTAAGCAGTGGGTGCAGCACCTTGATCGGTGCCTTGAACATCTCCACGAACTCCATCAGGCCCTGGTTGGCCCGGCACAGTGCACCCGAGTAGCTGTAGGCATCGGCGTCGTTCTGCGGGAATTCTTCGAGTTTGCGGATATCGACCTTGCCCACCAGTGCCGAGATGTCCTGGTTGTTCTCGTCACCCGGTTCGGTCTTGGCCACGGCAATCTGGTTGAGGATCGAGGGATAGAGCTTCACCACCCGGAACTGGCTGATGTCGCCGCCGAACTCGGCCAGGCGCTTGGTCGCCCAGGGCGACATGATGGTATTGAGATAGCGCCGTGGAATGCCGAAGTCTTCTTCGAGAATCGCGCCATCTTCCGTGGCATTGAACAGCCCCAGGGGCGACTCGAACACCGGTGAGCCCTTGATGGCGTAGAACGGCACCTTCTCGATCAGTTGTTTGAGTTTTTCGGCCAGGGACGACTTGCCGCCGCCGACGGGGCCGAGCAGGTAGAGGATCTGTTTCTTCTCTTCCAGGCCTTGGGCGGCATGGCGGAAATACGAGACGATCTGGTCAATGCATTCTTCCATACCGTGGAAGTCTTCAAAGGCCGGGTAGCGACGGATCACCTTGTTCGAGAAAATCCGCGACAAGCGCGAATTGGCTGCGGTGTCCACCAACTCCGGCTCGCCGATCGCCAACAGCAGGCGTTCAGCGGCAGACGCGTAGGCGCTGCGGTCCTTTTTGCACAGTTCGAGATACTCCTGAAGCGAGAGCTCTTCCTGGCGGGTGGACTCGAAGCGTTGTTGGAAGTGGCTAAAAATACTCATGACGTCGTCACCTCGCTCGATACGTGGAGCCGACGCCGGATCAATCAGTCGATGCTGGCAGTCATTGGTGGACACCAATGGCCGTTTTCCCCCCAGAACACCCTGAAACGCTACCGATGACCCGCACGCCGGTGTACCGGCTCTCCCCTGTTTTGGATGGCCTGCGCTTAAGGATAGTTCGGAATCAGGGAGGTCAAGGCGCGATACGAAATTAGTTTGGCCGCGCCGTTCGTCAGAAACGGCGCGAGGCCAAGCGTCACGCGGGGTAGCGGGGTTTGAAAAAAATTATTGCGCGTCGCCTGCGGCAATTTCTGCAGGATAGGTCGCACGCCATAGCTCAAAGCCACCGTCGAGGCTATAGACGTCGGAGAAGCCCTGGCTCACCAGGTAGGCGGCGGCGCTTTGGCTGGAGTTGCCGTGGTAGCACGCCACGATGACCGGTGCGTCGAGGTCGGCGGCGCGGATGAAGTCGGCGATGTTGTGGTTGTCCAGGTGCTGGGCGCCACTGATATGGCCGGCGATGTAGGTCGGCTGGTCGCGGATGTCTACAACCACCGCGCCTTGCTCGCGCAGGGCCTGGGCTTGCTCGGGAGGGATACGTTTGAATTCAGTCATGGCGGGCTCCTTTGGCCTGTGTGAAAGCACGGCTCAGCGCTTTGCCGCGGCCTGCAGTTGTTCGGGAACGGGGGAGTCGCACTGGCAGCTTGAGCGCTCGCCGGTGTCGATGTTCATCAGGGTCATGGCGCCGCCCCATACGCAGCCGGTGTCGAGGGCGAACACGCCAGGTTCATCACACTTGCCTTCCAGGGCTGCCCAGTGGCCGAAGATGATCTTCGTTTCACGGGTCTTGCGCTCCTTGTGGGCGAACCAGGGCTTGTAGCCGGGGAGGGCGGTGTCGGCGCCTTCCTTGCTCTTGAGGTCCAGCTTGCCTTCGGCGGTGCAGAAACGCATGCGGGTGAAGTAGTTGGTGATCACCCGCAGGCGCGCGACGCCGGTCAGTTCGTTGTCCCACTTAACGGGTTCGTTGCCGTACATGCCATCCAGGTAAGCGGTGTACAGGTTGTCATCGGCCAGGGCTGCTTCGACTTCACTCGCGCACTTGAGGGCTTTCTTCAGCGTCCACTGGGGTGGAATGCCGGCATGCACCAAGGCGGTGTCGCGGCTCTCGTCGTAGTGCATGAGTTTTTGCCGGCGCAGCCAGTCAAGCAGCTCGGTGCGATCCGGCGCTTCGAGGATTTCCCGCAGGGTATCGCCCTTTTTCAGGCGCTCGATGTTATTGCCGGCGGCCAGCAAGTGCAGGTCATGGTTGCCCAGTACGCACACCAGGGAGTCGCGCATGCCATAAAGGAAGCGCAGGGTTTCCAGGGATTGCGGGCCACGGTTGACCAGGTCGCCCACCAGCCACAGGCGATCCTTGGCCGGGTCGAAGGCCACACGCTCGAGCAGGCACTTGAGCGGTTCCAGGCAGCCTTGCAGGTCGCCGACGGCATACGTCGCCATCAGTGCAGGGCTCCAGGCACCGCGAGGCGGAACGGGGCGATGATGGCGTCGAAGTGTTTGCCGTCGTCGGCGAGCATCTGGTAGCTGCCTTGCATGTTGCCGACACGGGAGGTCATCACAGTGCCGCTGCTGTAGGTGTGGCTCTTGCCTGGGGCGATCAGCGGTTGTTGGCCGACCACGCCGGCGCCGCGTACTTCCTCGACCTGGCCGTCACCGTCGGTGATGACCCAGTGGCGCGACAGCAGCTTGGCAGGCAGCTCGCCGTTGTTTTGCACGGTAATGGTGTAGGCGAACGCAAAGCGGTTCTGCTCGGGTTGCGATTGTTCCGCCAGAAAGCGGGTGACGACGCTGACGTCGATCTGATAACGAGGATCGGACATGCAAGAGGCCTTAAAAGCAAAAGCGGGGGAACAGCGGATGCCGGTCAGTCTAGGCCCGTAGGCGCTGGCTTGCCAGCGATGGCGATCGTGAGTGCGCCATCGCCGGCAAGCCGGCGCCTACTATTTATTCAGCCACTGGCGCAGGCTGAATGGCGAGCTGGTCAGCCAGGCGCACGAAGGCGGCCAGGTCCAGCTGCTCGGGGCGCAGGCTGCCGTCGACTCCGGCGGCCTCGATTTCAGCGTTGCTGAGCAAGGCCTTCAGCGTATTGCGCAAGGTCTTGCGGCGCTGGTTGAAGGCTTCGCGCACCACGCGCTCCAGCAACTTGTGATCTTTGGCCGGGTGTGGCAACACCGCGTGAGGCACCAGGCGCACGATGGCGGAGTCGACTTTCGGCGGCGGGTTGAACGCGCCAGGTCCGACGTTGAACAGGTGCTCTACGCGGCAATGGTACTGAACCATGATCGACAGGCGACCCCAGTCACCGCCTCCAGGACCCGCTGCCAGGCGCTCGACCACTTCCTTTTGCAGCATGAAGTGCATGTCGCGGATGATGCCGGCGTTGTTCAGCAGGTGAAAAATCAGCGGGGTGGAGATGTTGTATGGCAGGTTGCCGACCACCCGCAGGCTGTTGGGCGCTGCATTGAGGCTGGTGAAGTCGAACTTCAGCGCATCACCCTGGTGCAGGTTGAAATTGGGCATGCCGGCGAACTGCTGGTTGAGGATCGGGATCAGGTCCTTGTCCAACTCAACCACGTCCAACTGGCCGCCGCTTTTCAGCAGGCCTTGGGTCAGGGCGCCCTGGCCCGGGCCGATTTCCAGCAGGCGGTCTTCGGGCTTGGCATGGATGGAACGCAGGATGCGATCGATCACGCCAGCGTCGTGCAGGAAGTTTTGCCCGAAACGCTTGCGCGCCCGGTGTTGGTAATGCTCGGTCATATACGGGTCTCGGCCATCTGATAGGCGGTTTCCAGGGCCACGTGCAGGCTGCCGGTATCGATCTTGCCGCTGCCTGCGAGGTCCAGGGCGGTGCCATGGTCGACGGAGGTGCGGATGATCGGCAGGCCCAGTGTCACGTTGACCGCGGCGCCGAAGCCTTTGTACTTCAGCACGGGCAGGCCCTGGTCATGGTACATCGCCAGCACTGCGTCGCAGTGCTCCAGATATTTGGGGGTAAACAGAGTGTCGGCAGGCAATGGGCCGCGCAGGTCCATGCCTTCAAGGCGCAGACGCTCCAGGGTTGGTTCGATGATGTCGATTTCTTCATGGCCCAGGTGGCCACCTTCACCGGCGTGGGGGTTGAGCCCACAGACCAGGATGCGTGGTTGGGCGATGCCGAACTTCTGTTGCAGGTCGGCGTGCAGGATGCGTGTCACACGCTCCAGTCGCTCGGGGGTAATGGCGTCGGCAATCTCGCGCAGGGGCAGGTGAGTGGTCACCAGCGCCACCCGCAGGTCGCCCGTTGCCAGCATCATCACCACTTGTTCGGTATGGGTCAGCTCAGCGAGGAATTCGGTATGACCGGAAAAGGCGATGCCTGATTCGTTGATCACGCCCTTGTGTACCGGGGCGGTGATCATCCCGGCAAAATCCCCGTCGATGCAGCCCTGGCCGGCACGGGTCAGGGTTTCCAGGACGAAGGCAGCGTTGGCCTTGTCCAGTTGCCCGGCCACGACCTTGGTCGCCAGCGGGGTATCCCATACGTACAGGCTGTTGGCCGGTGCCGGCAGATCAGGCCAGTTGCCCGGGCCCACCGGCAGCAGATCGACAACCACACCCAGCTGCGCGGCCCGCTCAATGAGCAGGTCGCGGCTGGTAATGGCAATCAGGGGGTGTGGCTGGGGGTGCGAGGCGAGCAGCAGGCACAGGTCAGGACCAATGCCGGCCGGCTCGCCGGGTGTCAGTGCGAAACGCTTGGGTGTCACTGGGCTGCCTGGTCGGTGCCTGTTTGGTCGGCACCAGGAAGCTTGTTCTCTACGTAGGCTTCGTCACGGATCTGACGCAACCAGGTTTGCAGCTCTTCGTCGTATTTGCGGTTACGCAGTACGGTCAGGGCTTGCTGCTCGCGGGCCTGGGTGGTGTTGTCAGTGGCGCGACGGCCAAGGACTTCCAGCACATGCCAGCCGTATTGGGTCTTGAACGGCTTGGACAGCACGCCTTGCGGGGTCTTGGCCATGACGTCCTGGAACTCTGGAACCAGTGCCTTCGGATCGATCCAGTTCAGATCACCGCCGTTAAGCGCCGAACCCGGGTCTTCGGAATAGCTCTTCGCCAATTCGCCGAAGTCTTCGCCCGCTTCGATGCGGTCATAGAGCTTCTGGGCCAGTTCCTTGGTTTGGGCTTCGGTACGGATCTCGCTTGGCTTGACCAGGATGTGACGAACGTGAACTTCGTCCTTCATCTGCGCTTCTTCGCCACCGCGCTTGCCGAGCAACTTGAGGATGATGAAACCGCCTGGCGTACGGGCAGGCTGGGTGATGCCACCGACTTCCATGGCACTCAGCTCGCGGTCGAACGGTGGTGGCAGTTGCGCGGCTTTACGCCAGCCCATGTCACCGCCTTCGAGGGCGTTGTCGCTGCCGGACTGGGCAATGGCCATCTGGGCAAAGTCGGCACCTTGCTTGAGACGGTCATAGATAGCCTGGGTTTTCGCTGCGGCAGCATTGAGCTGTTCAGCGTTGGCGCTGTCTGGCGTAGGCACCAGGATGTTCGCCAGGTGCAGTTCTTCGGAAAGCTGCATCTTGCCAAGGTCGGAGGCCAGGAAGTTCTTCACTTCCTGCTCGGACACCTGAATCCGTTCGGCCACGCGACGCTGACGTACACGGCTGATGATCATTTCCCGGCGAATCTGGTCACGGGCGTCCTCATAGGACAGGCCGTCGTGAGCCAGGGCTGCGCGGAACTGATCAACACTCATGTTGTTGCGCTGGGCGATGGTGCCGACAGCCTGGTTCAATTCTTCGTCGCTGATACGGATACCGGAGCGATCGCCGATCTGCAGTTGCAGGTTTTCAACGATCAGGCGTTCGAGCACCTGCTGGTCCAGCACGCTGGTCGGTGGTACGCCGCCGCCACGCTTGGCGATGGTTTGCTGAACTTCCTTGACCCGTTGGTCCAGTTGGCTCTGCATGATCACGTCGTTATCGACGATGGCCACTACCTTGTCCAGCGGTTGAACCGCAGCGTGAGCTGCGGCGGTACCCAGGAACAGCGCGCCCAGCATCAGCGGGCGCAGACAATCAGAAAGCTTGGTCTTCACGTTCACGATAACCTTCAATGCCTTTGTCGAGGAAGCTCTCTACCTTGGCGCCGGTCAGGCCGCCGAGTCCTTTAAGGACGATCTGGAAGAAGAGCCCGTGGTCACCCTTTTCGTTCAGCGGGGCGATCTGGCTGTATTCGTCGTTGGAAACCCAGTAACGGTTGATGACGCGCAGTTTCCAGCAGCAGTTGTCGTACTCGAAACCACCGAAGGCCTCCAGGGTACGGTTGCGGGCATAGTCATACTGCCAGCGGGTGATCAGGTTCCACTGCGGAACGATCGGCCACATCATCGAGAAGTCGTGTTGCTGGATTTTGTAGTAATCCTTCACGAAGTTCGGGTCGCCTGGCTGCCCGTAGTCGCCACCAAACTGCCATTTGCCGGTCAGCTGGTTGTACACCACCTGGTCGTTGCGATAGCGGTAGCCGACGTTGATAACCTTGTTCGGGTTGTCTTCCGGCTGATAGTGGAACATCGCGCTGCCGGAACGTGGGCTGTGGCTTTCCGGGTCCCAGTTGTAATCGGCAGTGGCGCGCCAGTCACGGTTGAAGCGGAACTCGTAGTCCAGGGCGATTGGCGAAACATCAGACTGTGCGTCCGCACGGTCCGCGGCCAGGATGCCCGGCAGTTGAACTTCGCGGTTCTTGAAGTACACGGCCTCGCCGATGCTGACGCGTTGGCGTTCGAAGCCGTTTTCTTCGATCCAGCGGCTGGTCACGCCCAGGGACAGTTTGTTCTCGTCGCCGATGCGGTCAGTACCGCTGAAGCGGTTGTCACGGAACAGCGACGCGTAGCTGAACGAGTACTCACCGCTGTCGAATACCGGGATATCGCCCTGGTCCTTGTTCGGTACATACAGGTAGTACGCACGAGGCTCCAGAGTTTGACGGTAGTCTTTGCCGAACAAGTTGGTGTTGCGGTCGAAGTACAGGCCGCTGTCGATGCTGGCAATCGGAATTGCACGGTCTTGCGAGCTTTTGAAGGTGCCACCGGCATAAGGGTTGGCTGCAGTTGACGCGGCTTGCGCTGCGATAATCTGGTTCTTGCCGATGCTGTCCAAATCAAGATCGTACTTGGTATAGACGTACTTCAACTTTGGCGTAATAAAACCGTAGGTCCAGTTCATCGGGTAGTCGACTGCCGGCGCAACGTTCAGGCGAGTACCGTTTGCGCGGGTCAGGCCGGTTACGTAGGTGTCGAGCCGCGGCGATACGAGCCCGTTTTCATCCGTGAAGCTTCCGTTCTCCAAGTCCCGATCAAAGCGTACGGCTTCGGTCTCGTAGGTGAAGTTCACCCCGCCTGGATGGTACGGCAGCGTGCCGTTGAAGGTGATCTGTGGCAAGCGGTCATACGGCGTGATCTGGGAGATCGTTGCCAGCTGGTACGCCTGCAGGTTCAGTTTCGCCTGGAAGGTATCACCGCGATAGGTCACCGAACCTTGCTGGTTCACGTAGTCCTGGCTCTTGATCCCTTCCTGATAGGACTTCAGATCCTGGAAGTAATAAGGGTCGCTGATGTTGGTGTAGTCGACCTGGGTCAGTACACGCGAGTCCAGCCCGCCCTTGTGCTGCCAGTTGATCATGTAGCGATCTTTTTCGTAGTCGGTCTGGCCTTTACGCTCGCTGCTGTCGTCGTTCAGGTACGCGCCGCCGAACTGGCCTTCGCTGGACTTGGTGAGGTAGCGGAATTCGCCTTCCATCAACAGGCCGCGCTTGGTCATGTATTGCGGGTACAACGTGGCGTCGTAGTTTGGCGCCAGGTTGAAGTAGTACGGCGTAACCAACGTGAAGCCAGTCTCGCCACCGGTGCTGAAGCTCGGCGGCAGGAAGCCGGATTGACGACGGTTGTCGATCGGGAAATAGATGTACGGGGTGTAAAGGATCGGAATGTCCTTGACCCGCAACGTCACGTTGGTCGCGGTACCGAAACCGGTGGCCGGGTTGAGCGTGATGTTGTTGCCCTTGAGCTGCCAGGCGTTGCTGTTCGGCTCGCAGGTGGTGTACGTACCGTCCTTGAGACGGATGATCGCGTTCTCGGCACGCTTGGCGTACAGGGCGTTACCGCGGATGCGCGATTTGTGCATCACGTATTCGGCGTTGTCGACCTTGGCGGCGCCGGTGTCCAGCTGGACTTCAGCGTGGTCGCCCACCAGCAGGGCACCGTTGTCGCGCAGACGGACGTTGCCGTTCAGCTCGCCACGGTTCTCGGCCTGGTACAGGTTGGCCTCGTCGGCCTCGACCTGCATGCTGCCCTGGCGCATGACGACGTCACCGGCCAGGGAAGCAACTTGTTGTTCCTGCTCGTAACGAGAGACCTTGGCGCCGATGAAGGTCGGCGCGTCGCTCTTGTTCGTCTTGTCGTTCATGCCAGGACGGATCGGCTCGATGTACGCGCCGGAGCAGTACGGGCCGGTTTCGGCCAGTTGTGCGGCGGTGAGCTTCTCGCGAGGGACCCAGTCCAGGTGGCTGTAGTCGGCGCTGCGCGAACGCAGGCCGCGGCCCTTGGCTTCGGTGACCAGAGCGGTCTGCGGCACGGCCTCGGCGGTGCCGCCGGACTCGCCTTGCGGCGTGCCACTGGCAGAGCTGACGGCACTGCCGTCATGCACCGGGCGCGGTGGCAGCGGGGCTGCGGCCGTTTTCGGCGCGCAATCCCAGGCACCCGAAGCAGAGACTGAGCAGTCATACTGTTCCGCGGCGACCACGAATGAGGTGGCGAAAGGTTGCATGGCCAGCAGACTGCCGGTTACCAGCAACGGAAATTTTCTACGAAACGCGGGGGATTTCAATGCCATCTTATTAGTCCGGGCTTCCTGCGTGCCATCTGCCCGCGGTGTGGGCCGCACGCCTCTCGATGGTCTGAAAAAGATGCGTGATAATAAAGCATGACCCGCTTGACGGCTAGCGCCGTCGGAGACCCTTGTAATGCCCGACCAAGATCTACGTTTGCAACAGCTGAAAGTCTGGCTTGATGAGCAATTGCCAGGCCTCTTTACCACCCAGGGCTGGGGTGTCGTACCCCCGGCCACGTTGACTGCGGCCAGCAGTGACGCGAGTTTCAGGCGTTACTTCCGGTGGGAGGGAGGAGGTCGCAGTTTTGTCGTGATGGACGCTCCACCCCCCCAGGAAAACTGCAAACCTTTCGTCGATATCGCTCATTTACTCGGTCAATCGGGAATAAATGTTCCGAAAATTTATGCGCAAGATCTGCTTCGCGGCTTTCTTTTGCTGAACGACCTGGGGAAAAAAACCTATCTGGACGTGATTACGGCTGAAAATGCCGATCAATTGTTCGCCGATGCCATCGACGCATTGCTGGCTTTCCAGCAATTGCCGATGGAAGCCCCGTTGCCCAGTTATGACGTCGCGCTGTTGCGTCGGGAGCTGGAATTGTTTCCTGAATGGTACGTTCGCCGGGAGCTGGGCATCGAGTTTGACGCCCGGCAGCTTGGCCTGTGGCAACGCGTCAGCGAACACCTGATTGACAGCGCCCTGGCCCAGCCCAAGGTCCTGGTGCATCGCGACTATATGCCGCGCAATCTGATGATCAGCGAGCCGAATCCCGGCGTGCTGGACTTCCAGGATGCGGTCTACGGCCCGGTGACCTACGACATCACGTGCCTGTTCAAGGACGCCTTCCTCAGTTGGCCGCAGGCCCGCGTGCGGGAATGGCAGCGCGGTTACTGGCAGCGCGCCGGCGCGCTGGGTATCCCGGTGCAGGCGGACTTCGAGGAGTTCCTGCGGGCCAGCGACCTGATGGGCGTGCAGCGTCACCTCAAGGTGATCGGCATCTTTGCGCGCATCTGCCACCGCGATGGCAAGCCGCGCTACCTGGCGGACGTGCCGCGCTTCTTCGCTTATATAGAGGCGGTGCTCGCGGACCGGCCAGAGTTGAGCGAACTGGGTGAATTGCTGGCGAGCCTGCGCGTCGAGGCGGTGGTATGAAGGCCATGATCCTGGCCGCCGGCAAAGGTGAGCGGATGCGCCCACTGACCTTGCACACGCCCAAGCCGCTGATCCAGGCCGGCGGCAAGCGCCTGATCGAGTACCACCTCGAGGCGCTGGCGAAAGCGGGCTTTACCGAGATCGTCATCAACCATGCGTGGCTTGGCCAGCAGATCGAAGGCTATCTGGGCGATGGCTCGCAGTACGGCGTACGCATCCAGTACTCGGCCGAAGGCGAGCCGCTGGAGACCGGCGGCGGGATCTTCAAGGCCTTGCCGCTGCTGGGGGACGAACCGTTCCTGGTGGTCAATGGCGACATCTGGACCGACTACGACTTCGCCAGCCTCCACCAGCCACTGGATGGGCTGGCCCACCTGGTGATGGTCGACAACCCGCCGCACCATCCGTCCGGCGGTGATTTCTACCTGAAGGACGGCGCGCTTCATGATGCCGCCGCCGGTGCCGATAACCTGACCTTCAGTGGCATTTCCGTACTCCACCCCGAGCTGTTCGCGGGTTGCAGTGCGGGTGCCTTCAAGCTGGCGCCGCTGTTGCGTGACGCCATGGCGAAAGGGTTGGTGACGGGGGAACACATGAACGGACGCTGGATCGATGTCGGGACGCTGGAGCGTCTGGCGCAAGTCGAAACCCTGCTGACAGCGGGGCACTAGGATGTTGTGGCCAGGGACTCTGATCGGAGCCGGGGCGGGCTTTGCCATTGCCAGCATTCCGGGGGCCATGTTGGGCGCACTGCTGGGCCAGGCGCTGGACCGGCGCCTGGAACTGCAAAGCTGGGCCCAGTTACGCGAGCGCCTTGGCGGCCGGCCGGCGTTGCGCAATGACGAACTGCTGTTCGTGTTGCTCGGCCGCCTGGCCAAGAGCAACGGCCGGGTAGTGGACGGGCATATCCAGCAGGCCCGCCAGGAAATGCGCTCGCTGGACATGGCCGAGCCGGCCCAGCGCCGTGCGATTGCCGCGTTCAATCGCGGCAAGTCCGGCTCGGACCGGGTACGCAGTTATCTGGGCGTGCTCAAGGCCCAGCCCCATGCGGCGGAAGGTGTGCTGCGTGCCTGTTGGCGCATGGCCTGGGCGGACGGCAAGGCCAGTACGGCCGAGCGCGAGTTGATTGAACAATGGGGCAAATGGCTGGGTTGGACGGTCCAGCAGATCCAGGCGCTGGCGGCTGACTATGAGCCGGAGCGCAAGCCGTTGGCCAATCGTGGCGGGGCTTATCAGGAGGCGTTGCGTATTCTGGGGGTGACGTCGACGACGGAGCCCGCGGTGATCAAGCGTGCCTACCGGCGCCTGCTCAGCCGGCACCACCCGGACAAGATTGCCGGCAGTGGCGCCAGCCCAGCCCAGGTGCGGGAGGCGACCGAACGTACCCGCGAGCTGCACAACGCCTATGCGCTGATTCGCGAAAGGCGAGACTTTCGCTAACAGAATTATCAGGCGCTGCTTTTTTATGGCGTAAACCGGATCAACTGTGGGAGTGGCGGTGCGACGATTCGACTTGCTCGCGAATGCGGTGGATCAGTAACAGATGCAGTGACTGACTCACCGCATTCGCGAGCAAGCCCGCTCCCACATTTTGTTCTCCAGTGTTTTTGAGATTTACGATCAGTCTCCGGGATTTTGCGGGCTCAACCACCCGCGAATCCGCCGGTACAGCTGCTCTTGTCCGGCCTGGCTGTTATCGGGGAAGGCCTTCAACGACACCTGCTTGTAGCTGTCATTCTTCAAACGCTTGCTGGCCTGGGAACGTTCCTGGGCCGCTTTGCGTGCCTGGACGTTGTCCTGATAGAAAAAATCTGCCGTGGCCAGCTTCAGTTTCGGTGCCAGTTGTTGCAGGTCCGGGGCACGGCCCGCCGGGGTCTGCGCGGCCACCATGACAAATTTCTGCACCTGCGCCGGTTGTTTTTCACTCAGGTAACGCGCGGCCCACCAGGCGCCGGTGCCGTGGCCGAGCAATACGACGCTGCGGGCATTCTGGGTCTGGGCGAAGGCGAGGGCGGCGTCAATGCGCGCGAAGATTCGCGTGGCGTCGGTCTTGTCTTGTTCATCGGTGCCGGGAACCACGGCCGGGTCAGTGCCTTCCGCTTCGGCGCTGGCGGCTTGCTCCACGGGTTTGGCGACGGTGCTGGCGTCTTTGCTGCTGGTCTCCACGGTCGCCTTGGGCGATTCGATGACGCGGGGTGGCAAGGTGTCCAGGGTCAGGTCCGGCAGCGACAAGCTCAGGGTGCCCCAGGAAGCGTCCGGCAATTTCTTGCGCAACGGCGCGATTGCTTGAGGCCAGTCAGCACTTTCGCCGTTGCCCGGGACGATAATCACCACGCCTTCAGGCTCACCGCTGTTGGCCGGCTTCCACAAAGCCAGGAAAGAATCGCTGCCAGCCTGCAACTGTTGTTGTTCCTGCTGCGGGATTTGTCGTTCCAGGGCGTTGGCTTCTTCCTGGCTGCGCTCCGGCAAGGGCTGGCGCACCACCGGCTTTTCCGGGGCGGGAGCGGGAGTGTCGGCGGCCTCGACACAAAAGGCGCTGGTAAACAGCAGCGACAGGCACAATGCTGGCAGTGCCGAGCGGTGGGAAAGTGGCATCGTTGATTTCCGGCCAGAAGTGATTCCGGCAGCCTAATGGGTTGGTCAGTATTTGTCAGTGATATGAGACGTGGATCATGGGTTTTCGCTACCTGCTGGTTATCGGCTGTATATGCTTTCCCTTGATCGCGGGCGCCGTGCCTGCGCCTGCCACTCACCAGGCGCAGCTCGATGCCGGCCAGCGCGAATGGCTCGAACAGCATCCCGACCTGCGGGTCGGGCTGGTGTTACAGGCGCCTTATGCCCAATACGATCGGCGCTTGCAGCGGCTGTCCGGGGCCAACGTCGAATTGATGCAGTGGCTGGCCAAGGCGCTGAATATCGAACTGACCTGGCGCAACTTTCCCAATCAGGAGCAACTGGAGGCGGCGGTGCGTGACGGCGAGGTCGACCTCGCCCCCGGCCTGCTGCAAACCCCGGCCGGCCTGCGCCTGTGGTTGTTCTCCGATCCGTATATGCGGGTGCCCCAGCACATTGTCGGGGTTCGTGATGGCAGCACCGCCGTCGACCTGGAGAAACTCGACGACCAATCCCGCGTCGCCGTGCGCATGCCCAGCGCAGTGGCGGATTACCTGCGCAGCACCTACCCGAGTCTCAACCTGCAAGGCGTGCCCATGGAGCGCCAGGCCCTGCAATTGCTGGTGAGCCAGCAGGCGCGGTATGCGGTGGTGGATGAGGCGCAATTGAGCCGGTTGTCGGGCGAAACCGAGTTCGCCGGCCTTGCCGTGGTCGGCGATATCGGCCTGCCGCAATTGCTGCGGGTGGCCACGCGGCGCGACTGGCCCGAGCTGGCCGATATCATGCAAAGCGCATTGCGCGCGATTCCCGCTCGTGATCTGGACCAGTTGCACAGCCGCTGGCTGCAGCCCAAATACCCACGGGTGACCGAGTCCCCCGGCTTCTGGCAAAACCTCACGTTGCTGCTGGGCCTGCTATTGCTCGCCAGCCTGGCCGTGGTGTTCTGGCAGCGCCGCCAGCAACGCGGCCTGGAGCATAATCTGCTGGCCGCCCGCGAAGAAAGCGCCGCCCGCGCCGCCGGTGCCGAAGCCTTGCGCCTGACCCAGTTCTCCATCGACCAAAGCACCGTCGGTATCCTCTGGGTCAATTGGGACAGCCATGTGCGCTACGCCAATCAGGCGGCGGAAACCATGCTCGGCTACGCCCCCGGCGCCCTGATCGAACGCCCGCTGATCGAATTCGACCCGACGCTGACCATGGACCGCTGGCTCAACCTGTGGAAGCGCGCCCGGGCCAGCGAAGACGGGCCACAGAGTTTTGCCACCAATTGCCTGCGCGCCGATGGCAGCGTATTGCCAGCCGATGTGTCCCTGAGTTTCCTGCGCTTTGCCGACGGCGAATACCTGGTGGTCTACCTCAACGATGTCACCGAGCGTCGC
This sequence comes from Pseudomonas sp. SDO5522_S412, assembly GCF_054071215.1. Classification (NCBI taxonomy): domain Bacteria; kingdom Pseudomonadati; phylum Pseudomonadota; class Gammaproteobacteria; order Pseudomonadales; family Pseudomonadaceae; genus Pseudomonas; species Pseudomonas sp. SDO5522_S412. The sequence continues at coordinate 104,039 of NZ_JBSVWQ010000003.1, forward strand.
CGGGCCCTCGCGGCCTTGCAGGAAAGTGAGGCGCGGCTGCAAGGGATCGCCGCCAATGTGCCGGGGCTGGTGTTTCGCCTGGAGCGCTTGCCGCGCAGCGAGGCGATCGAGTTCGCCTACATCAGCCAGGGCAGCGAGGGCCTGGTGGGTTACGCGCCGGAAGTGCTCAGCCATCCGGCCATGGGCATTCGCAGCCTGGTGCATCCCGACGACCGCGCCAGTTATCACCGCACCCAGGACCAGGCCATCGAGACCGAGAGCAACTGGGCCTGGCAGGGCCGCATCCTGACTCGCCTGGGCGAGCAGCGCTGGGCCGATATCAAGGCCGTGACCCGACGCCTGGAAGACGGCGCCGTGGTCTGGGACGGAATTGTCTGGGACATCAGCGAGAGCAAACGCATCGAGCTGGAGCTGGACGCCTCCCGCGCGCAATTGCGGGAATTGTCGGCCCACCTGGAAACCGTGCGCGAGGAAGAGAAGGCCCGCATCGCCCGGGAAGTGCACGACGAGTTGGGACAGATGCTCACCGTGCTCAAGCTGGAAACCTCGATGTGCGAGCTGACCTACGCCCAACTGGATCCTGGCCTGCACGAGCGGCTGAACAGCATGAAGCGCCTGATCGCCCAACTGTTCCAACTGGTACGCGATGTGGCCACCGCCTTGCGTCCGCCGATTCTCGATGCCGGGATTGCCTCGGCGATCGAATGGCAGGCCCGGCGTTTCGAGGCCCGCACGCAGATTCCGTGCCTGGTGCAGGTGCCGGATAATCTGCCGGCGCTGAGCGACGCCAAGGCCATCGGCCTGTTCCGCATCCTGCAGGAGGCACTGACCAATGTGATGCGCCATGCCCAGGCGCATACTGTCGAGCTGACGCTGGTAGTGGAGGGCGCGCACCTGCGCCTGACCATCAGCGACGACGGCGCAGGTTTCGTCCAGGCCCCCGGGCGCCCGGTATCGTTTGGCCTGGTGGGCATGCGCGAGCGGGTGCTGATCATGGGCGGGCAGTTGAGCCTGGACAGCGCATTGGGCGAAGGCACCACCCTGAGTGTGACGGTGCCGCTGGATTGATAACCAAAAGAAGAGGACATCCACAGTGATCCGTGTACTGGTAGCTGAAGACCACACCATCGTTCGCGAAGGCATCAAGCAACTGATCGGACTGGCCAAGGACCTGCTGGTGGTGGGCGAGGCGAGCAATGGCGAGCAGTTGCTGGAGACCCTGCGCCACGTCCCCTGCGAGGTGGTGTTGCTGGACATCTCGATGCCTGGCGTCAACGGCCTGGAAGCCATCCCGCGGATCCGTGCGCTGAACAATCCCCCGGCGATCCTGGTGCTGTCGATGCACGACGAAGCGCAAATGGCCGCCCGTGCGCTGAAGGTCGGTGCCGCCGGCTACGCCACCAAGGACAGCGACCCGGCGCTGCTGCTGACGGCGATTCGCAAGGTCGCGGCGGGCGGACGGTACATCGACCCGGACCTGGCAGACCGCATGGTCTTCGAAGTCGGCCTCACCGATTCGCGCCCATTGCACTCGTTGTTGTCGGAGCGCGAGTTCTCGGTATTCGAGCGCCTGGCCCAGGGCGCCAACGTCAACGACATCGCCCAGCAGTTGGCGTTGAGCAGCAAAACCATCAGTACCCACAAGGCGCGCCTGATGCAAAAGCTCAATATCACCTCCCTGGCGGAACTGGTGAAGTACGCCATGGAGCACAAACTCCTATAGCGGCATACCTGTTTGCGACTGCCTGCCGAGCGCCGCGCTGCCCGGTCTTGCTGCTTGTAGCGTGGGGTTTGTAACTGCTCTGTTCTATCCCCGCCATCCGTGTAGGGCAATCCCTACCCCAAACCTTCCATCCTGCTGATGCCAATCTCTCCGGGCCCCCGATTTGCGCGGCCTTGCCCTGGGACTACGCTTGTTCCACGGCAGTCCAAAACAAAAAGGTGCGGGTATGAGCGAGGTGGATTCAAATGATGTGCTGGTCAGCTTTCGTGGCGTGCAGAAGAGCTACGACGGCGAGAACCTGATCGTCAAAGACCTCAACCTGGAGATTCGCAAGGGCGAGTTCCTGACCCTGCTCGGGCCGTCCGGGTCTGGCAAGACCACCAGCCTGATGATGCTCGCCGGTTTCGAAACCCCCACCGCCGGCGAGATCCAGCTGGCCGGCCGCTCCATCAACAACGTGCCGCCCCACAAGCGCGACATCGGCATGGTGTTCCAGAACTACGCGCTGTTCCCGCACATGACCGTCTCCGAGAACCTGGCGTTTCCGCTCTCTGTACGCGGCCTGAGCAAGACCGACATCAGCGAGCGGGTCAAGCGTGTACTGAGCATGGTCCAGCTCGATGCCTTCGCCCAGCGCTACCCGGCGCAACTCTCCGGTGGCCAGCAGCAGCGGGTGGCCCTGGCCCGGGCGCTGGTGTTCGAGCCACAGCTGGTGCTGATGGACGAACCCCTCGGCGCCCTCGACAAGCAACTGCGCGAACACATGCAGATGGAGATCAAGCACCTGCACCAGCGCCTCGGCGTGACCGTGGTGTACGTGACCCACGACCAGGGCGAAGCGCTGACCATGTCCGACCGGGTGGCGGTGTTCCACCAGGGCGAGATCCAGCAGATCGCTGCCCCGCGTACCTTGTACGAAGAACCGAAAAACACCTTCGTCGCCAACTTCATTGGCGAGAACAACCGCCTCAATGGCCGCCTGCACAGCCACACCGGCGACCGCTGCGTGGTCGAACTGGCGCGCGGCGAAAAGGTCGAGGCGCTGGCGGTGAACGTCGGCCAGGTCGGCGGCCCGGTGACCCTGTCGGTGCGCCCCGAGCGCGTCAGCCTGAATGGCTCCAGTGAAAGCTGCGTCAACCGATTCTCCGGGCGCGTGGCCGAGTTCATCTACCTGGGCGACCACGTACGGGTGCGCCTGGAAGTCTGCGGCAAGACCGATTTTTTTGTGAAACAACCGATCGCCGAGCTGGACACAGCCCTGGCGGTCGGCGACGTGGTACCGATTGGCTGGCAAGTCGAGCACGTTCGCGCACTCGACCCACTTCTAGAGGCGAATTGATCGCCCCCTTGCTTCACCAACCTCGCACGTGGAGAGAACAACAATGTTGAGATCCCTGAAATATTCCGCCCTGGCCCTGAGCTTGATGGGCGCGACACAGGCCATGGCAGGCCCTGATTTGACGGTGGTGTCCTTTGGTGGCGCGAACAAGGCGGCGCAGGTCAAGGCCTTCTATGCACCGTGGGAAAGCGCGGGCAACGGCAAGATCGTCGCCGGCGAATACAACGGTGAAATGGCCAAGGTCAAGGCCATGGTCGACACCAAGAGCGTGTCCTGGGACCTGGTGGAAGTGGAGTCGCCGGAACTGTCCCGTGGCTGTGACGAAGACATGTTCGAGCCCCTGGACCCGAAACTGTTCGGCAACCCGGGCGACTACGTGAAGGGCGCGATCCAGCCGTGCGGCGTGGGTTTCTTCGTGTGGTCCACGGTGCTGGCCTACAACGCCGACAAACTGAAAGCACCGCCAGGCGGCTGGGCCGATTTCTGGGACACCAAGAAATTCCCGGGCAAACGCGGCCTGCGCAAGGGCGCCAAGTACACCCTGGAATTCGCCTTGATGGCTGACGGTGTGGCGCCGAAGGATGTGTACAAGGTGCTGGCCGGCAAAGATGGCCAGGACCGTGCGTTCAAGAAGCTCGATGAGCTCAAGCCGTATATCCAGTGGTGGGAAGCGGGCGCCCAACCGCCGCAGTACCTCGCTTCTGGCGACGTGGTGATGAGTTCTGCCTACAACGGCCGGATCGCTGCCGTGCAGAAAGAAAGCAATTTGAAAGTGGTGTGGAACGGCGGGATCTACGATTTCGACGCCTGGGCCATTCCAAAAGGCCTGGCCAAGGACCGTGCTGACGCGGCGAAGAAGTTCATCGCCTTCTCGGTGCAGCCGCAGCAGCAGAAGACCTATTCGGAAAACATCGCCTACGGCCCGGCCAATACCCAGGCGGTACCGTTGCTGGCGAAGGACATCCTGAAAGACATGCCGACTACCCCGGAAAACATCGCCAATCAGGTGCAGATCGACGTGAGCTTCTGGGCGGATAACGGTGAGCAACTGGAGCAGCGCTTTAACGCGTGGGCGGCCAAGTAACTCGGTCGCTGATGTGACACCCACCTTGTGGCGAGGGAGCTTGCTCCCGCTGGACTGCGCAGCAGTCCCATCTTTGGGGGCCTCTTCGAGCCCCAGCGGGAGCAAGCTCCCTC